>NZ_JBYEXN010000009.1:0-178906 GCF_057621855.1 Parazoarcus sp. PS-13 R2A | reverse complement strand
CCTGCCCCACCCAGCCCCACTCATGCCACGCTCCTGCCCTCAGTGCAGGCTGAGCCCTGATGCTGCGGAGTGTTCAGTGCCGGCCGCGCGCCAGGCGATCCAGTTCGGCGGCACTGAATCCGGCCGCCAAACGCGCCTCGCGGTGCAAGGGCGGCTGCGGCCAGGGTGCGTCGAAGCGGGCAATCAGATCGAGATAGCACACCTCGGCATCCAGCCCCCGGTCCTCGCAGCACCTGCGGAACCAGCGGTCGCCAATCGCCACATGCCCCACTTCGTCACGCAGGATGATGTCGAGCACCGCAACGCTCTCCCGGTCACCGATACTGCGCAACTTTTCCGCAATCGGCGGCGTGGCATCGAGCCCGCGCGCCTCTAGCACACGCGGCACCAGTGCCATGCGCGACAGCACATCGTCCACCGTACGACAGGCCATCTCCCACAGCCCGTTGTGCGCATGGAAGTCTCCGTAGTCATAGCCAAGCGCAGTCAGGCGCGCCTGCACCAGACCGAAGTGATAAGCCTCCTCCGCCGCCACCATCAGCCATTCGTCGTGAAAGCTGCGCGGCATGCTGCGAAAACGATGAACGCAATCGAGCGCGAGATTGATGGCATTGAATTCGATGTGCGCAATCGCGTGCAGCATCGCCGCATGCCCTTCCCGCGTCCCCACCCGGCGCGCAGCGAGCTGCTGCGGCGGCACGAGCTGCGGACGTTGCGGACGCCCCGGCACTGTCACTGCGTGCGGGTCGTCCGCGCCCGGCACGGGCTCGAGCGCGCCAGCGCACCAGTCCGAACGCAGCTGCATCGTGGCCGCGCACTTGGCGCCGGGATCGTCGAGCATCATCGCCGCCAGGGCGGCTTCGTGAACATTCTGGGTCATGCTGCAAATTTTAACGGCAGACATGCGCGACAGGTTGGCAAGCCAACATTGCGTAATACGCCAGTCATGCCTGCATTGTGGTAAAAATGGACGTCCGCGACATCATTCGTCACCGCACCTCCGGATCCAGCAGATGACTCAGCCAAGCCCTCCCGAAACGACGCCCCGCAACTTCCTGAGCGCCGACGAAGCAAGAGCAACCATCCTTGATGCAGTGAGCACGATCGTTGGCTGGGAGCGCGTTGCCGTACGCTCAGCGCTCGGCCGTGTGCTCGCCCTCGATGTCATTGCCCCGTGCAACGTCCCTGCACACGATAATTCCGCCATGGACGGCTACGCCGTGCGGGCGATCGACCTTGCCGCAAGTGGCGACACGGCGCTCACCGTGGTTGGCACGGCCTACGCCGGGCGCCCCTTCTCCGGCATCGTCGGCGCCGGCCAGGCGATCAGAATCATGACCGGTGCCGCCATTCCCGAAGGTGCAGACACCATCGTGGTGCAGGAAGTCACGCGCCGCGAAGACAACCAGGTATTCATTCCCGCAGGCCAGCGACGTGGTCAGAACCTGCGCCGTGCCGGCGAGGACCTCGCCCTGGGCAGCGCAGCCCTGAGCGCCGGAAGGCGTTGCGGACCGGCCGAGCTTGGCCTGATTGCCTCGCTTGGCATCGCCGAAATCACCGTCTGCCGGCGCCTGCGCGTGGCGTTCTTTTCCACTGGTGACGAGATCGCATCCATCGGCCGTCCGCTTGCACCCGGCGAAGTGTACGACAGCAATCGCTACACCCTGTTCGGCGCCCTCAGCCGCCTCGGCTGCGACCTCATCGACATGGGCGTGATCGCGGATAACCCGGCAGCGCTCGAAGCCGCCTTCAGCGAAGCCTCGCAGGCCGCCGACGTCATCATCACCAGTGGCGGCGTATCGGTTGGCGAAGCGGACTTCATCCGCGACATGATGACGCGCATGGGCGAGGTTTCGTTCTGGAAACTCGCCATCAAGCCCGGCCGCCCGATGGCCTTCGGGCGCATCGGCAATGCAATGCTGTTCGGCCTGCCGGGCAACCCGGTTGCGGTGCTTGTCACCTTCTATCAGTTCGTGCAGGACGCCCTGCTCAAGCTGATGGGGGTCAATCCGCTGCCGCCGGCCGGACTGTTCGAGGCAAGCTGCAGCGACACCATCCGCAAGCAGCCCGGACGCTGCGAGTACATCCGCGGCCGACTGTCGCGGGCCAACGGCCAGATCAGCGTGGCACAGGCAGGCGCGCAAGGCTCGGGCATCCTGCGCTCGATGTCCGAAGCAGACTGCTTCATTGTCCTGCCCGAGGAATGCGCAGGCGTGCAGCCCGGTGACCGGGTGCTGGTCCAGCCCTTCGACGGCCTCGTCTGAAACACACGACCCCAACATACGGATTTTTCATGAATCAGGACGAACTCAAGAAAGCCGCTGCCCTGGCAGCACTCAAGGAAGTCGAGGACGGCAGCATCGTCGGCGTCGGCACCGGCTCTACGGTCAACCACTTCATCGACGGACTCGCCGGCATGCGCGACCGCATTCGTGGTGCCATCTCCAGCTCGGAAGCCAGCTCGAAGCGCCTCGCAGCCCACGGCATCAAGCTTTTCAGCCTCGACGAGATCGAAGAGATCCCGGTCTATGTCGACGGCGCGGATGAGATCGACGGTCACTTCTGCATGATCAAGGGCGGTGGCGGCGCACTCACGCGCGAGAAGATCGTCGCCGCCGTATCCCGTCGCTTCGTGTGCATCTGCGATGCGAGCAAGCAGGTCGCTACGCTCGGCAAGTTTCCGCTACCGGTCGAGGTCATTCCGATGGCCGCAGCTCAGGTATCGCGCGAACTCGTCCGCCTTGGCGGCTCGCCGCGCCTGCGCGAGGGCTTCGTGACCGACAACGGCAACGTGATCCTCGACGTGCACGGGCTGTCGATCAGCGACCCGGTGGCGATGGAAACCACGCTCAACCAGATCGTCGGCGTTGTCACCAATGGTCTGTTCGCCCGCCGTGGTGCCGACGTCCTCTTGCTCGCAAGCGCAGGCGGCGTCGAGCGTCAGCTTCGTGACTGAAACAAAACTTTCATTTGGACCTGATAGCCTGTCGCCTTCCTGGATTAAGCCATGCCTAAAATGACCGAACATACCCACAAGCAGTTCGATACCGAACTGGAAAAGATCCGTACCGGCGTGCTGCAGATGGGCGGCCTGGTCGAAACCCAGGTTGCGAATGCGCTCGAAGGCCTGAAAACCGGGAATACCGCGCTGCTCGAACGCGTGATCGACGGCGACCACCGGATCAACCTGCTCGAAGTCGAGATCGACGAAGAGTGCAACCAGATCATTGCCAAACGCCAGCCCGCAGCGGTTGACCTGCGTCTGGTGATGACCGTCATCAAGGCGATCGCCGATCTGGAGCGCATCGGTGACGAGGCCAAGAAGATCGCCAAGGCGGGCAAGCGCCTGCACTCTGGCGACCATACCTTCTCGATGCGCGTCGACCTGAGTCACGCCACCGGCCTGGTGCTCGACATGCTGCGCAGCGCGCTCGACAGCTTTGCCCGTGCCGATGTGTCGAACTGGACGGCAATCACCAAGCAGGACGAGGACGTGGATGCCAGCTTCAAGGGCACCATGCGTCAGCTGATCACTTTCATGATGGAAGATCCGCGCACAATCTCCAGCAGTCTCGAAGTGCTCTTCATCGCCAAGGCCATCGAGCGCATTGGTGATCACGCAAAGAACGTCGCCGAATACGTGGTGTTCCTCGTTCAGGGACGCGATGTCCGCTACGCCAAGTCCGTGGCCGCCGAGGCAGGCAACACCAAGGCCTGATTCCGGGCACCGGATCGAAAAAAAGGGATGGTCGCAGACCATCCCTTTTTCATTTACGCTGCGGCCGGCCACCAGGCCGAACTGCAGAATCCTGGCTCAGGCAGCCGGCGGTACGTATCCACCGATCTGGTCTGCACCACCTTCGAAGAAGTGCTTCTCCATCTGTTCGGCGAGATACTTGCGCGCACGCGCGTCCATCAGATTGAGGCGGTTCTCGTTGATCAGCATGGTCTGATACTTGACCCACTGCTGCCAGGCTTCCTTGGAAACGCTGGCGTAAATACGCTTGCCCAGTTCGCCCGGAACCGGCGGCAGGTCAAGACCTTCGGCCTCGCGACCCAGCTTCACGCAATTGACCATACGGGCCATTATTCATTCCTCTTTGCAATTGGGGTTAGTCGAACACTCAGGCGCCCATTCTATCAGCCTGTCGAACACGGGCAATTGCGCCGAGCACAACGCATGAACCAGCGCCGCACTCACTGACCGGCCAGACTCCAGCAGTTGCGCCCCGCGTCCTTGGAACGGTACATGGCCCGGTCGGCCGCAGCCATGAGGGTCTCGACGTCCTTTCCGTGATCCGGATAACAGGCGGCTCCAATGCTGGCGGTAACACTCGCCTCATGCCCGGCAAAATGAAAACGCAAGGACGCAACGCCTTCGAGCAGTCGGCTGGCAAGCTCCGACAGGGCTTCGGCATTGGCGTCGGGCACCAGTACGGCAAACTCGTCGCCGCCAAGACGAAAGAACATCTCGTTACGCCGCACGATACGACGCAGCCCATCGGCCAGCCCGATCAGCACCTCGTCGCCGGCGGGATGTCCGTACTGGTCGTTGATCGGCTTGAAGCCGTCGAGATCGAAGGACAGCAAGCCGACGCCGGTCTTCCGACGCTCGGCGTCGGCCAGCAGGCGATCGAGCTCTTCATGAAAGCGTCGGCGATTGAACAGATTGGTCAGCGGGTCGCGCTCGGCAAGCGCCACCAGCTGCTCGGCCACCTGGCGGCGCTCTGTAACGTCCTCGTAAATCCACACCCGCCCGATACCGCGTCCATCGAGCCCGCCCTCGACGACCGCCGAAATGTCGGTGACGATCCGGCCATCCTTGAACTTGAACTCATGTGGCTCACTCACCTGTGGCGAGCGAACGACGCTGGCGATATGCGCAAAATACGCGGACGGATCCATCAGCAGGGGCGCAATCGTGCTTTGCAGCACCACATCCCTCACCCCGATCAGATTCTCCTCCGGCGGATAGCCCCACAGCTTGAGCATCGCGCTGTTGAAATAGAGCACCCGGTGATCCCGGTCGATGAACAGGATCCCGAGCCGGATGACGTTGAGCAGGGCCGAGAGACGATGCCGCTCATCGTTGCTGCGCGTGAGGTAGTGCTCGCGCAAAGCCTGTGCCCGTCGCAGTTCGGCCACGGTTTCAAGCAGCGTGTATTCGGTTTCCTT
The DNA here is from genome assembly GCF_057621855.1 of Parazoarcus sp. PS-13 R2A. Classification (NCBI taxonomy): domain Bacteria; kingdom Pseudomonadati; phylum Pseudomonadota; class Betaproteobacteria; order Rhodocyclales; family Zoogloeaceae; genus Parazoarcus; species Parazoarcus sp. PS-13 R2A. Next base: position 173,731 of record NZ_JBYEXN010000009.1, on the reverse strand, counting down.
GCGCGCCTGAATGTCTTCTGCCGACAGGCGGACACCCTCGATGGCCCCCTGCTCGTCGCGCAGCGCACGCCAGTGGCAAGCCACCCAGTTGAACCTGCCGTCGTCGCGCTGCAGACGAAGCTCGAAATCGCGCGCTTCGCCCGATGCCAGCACTTCACCCATGACGCGACGGCAATAGGCCAGATCGGAAGAATGCACCAGCAATGCCAGCGCATCATCGGCACCGAGGTAGCGCACCGGCAGACGCGCCGTGAGCCGTTCGACCGAAGGACTGATCCAGCGCAGCCTGCCGTCGTCGCCGAACATCGCCTCAACGCCATGAATGCCCTGAACCACACTGCGCAGCAGTGCCAGTTCGGCAGCATCGTCCGCCTTCCGCGAGCGCGCCGAGCGGCGCCAGATGGATGGGATCTTCAGCATTCGCCGCCAGCCCCCGGTGGCGATATCGTGCGCGAGAGCATGGCGGCTGCGCGGTTCATAGCGCTTTTACAAAGACCTTGGAGCGACGCTGCAGGTTGTACAGATCGCGTTTGCGCTGAGGCAGCGTCTCGGGTCCGATTTCACTGAAACCGCGCTCGCGGAACCAGTGTGCGGTGCGGGTGGTAAGAACGAACAGGCGCTCCAGGCGCTGCATCCTCGCCCGGCGCTCGATCCGCTTCAGCAATTGATCGCCAAGGCCCGCGCGACGGTATTCGGGCACGACGGCGAGGCAGGCAAGCTCGGCCGCGTTGTCTTCGGTGAACGGGTAGAGCGCCGCACACCCGACCAGCATGCCGTCATGCTCGACCACCGTGAAGCGCTCGACCTCCTGCTCGAGCAACTCCCTGCCCCGTCGCACCAGGGTGCCGTCGGCTTCCATCGGCGAAATCAGCGACACCAGCGCCGCGACGTCATCGATACCCGCCTCGCGCAGACGGAACAGTGCATCCCGCGACACCACCGTGCCTACACCCGCGTGAGTGAAGAACTCGAGCAGCAGGCCGCCATCCTCGTCGCGGTCGATCAGGTGACTGCGTGCGACGCCCTTGCGAACCGCCCGGATCGCGCACGGCAGATACAGGTGCAGGTCTTCGGTAAGCCCCTCACCCGCATCGAAATGCCGCTGCGCCTCGTCCGCCGTAACGGACTCGATCAGTTCGCCGTCGCTGTCGAGCAGGCCCGGCGCATCACACAGATAGATCAGCTTCTCGGCCTTCACCGCGACCGCAACCGCTTCTGCCACCTCTTCCATGCACAGGTTGAAGATCTCACCGGCGGGAGACACACCCAGCGGCGTGATCAGGACAACGTTCTGCTGATCGAGGTCGGCATTGATCTCGTCGGCAATGATCTTGCGCACCGCGCCGGTGAACTGGTAATCGACACCGTCGACCACCCCGACCGGACGCGCCGTAATGAAGTTGCCACCGGTCACGCGCATGTAGCTGCCCGCCATCGGCGTATTGGGCAAGCCCTGGGAAAGCAGGGCTTCGACCTCGAAGCGGGTCACCGCCATGGCGGACTTGACGCATTCGAGCGCTGCCGGGTCGGTCACCCGGAGACCGTTGTGAAACCGCGACTCGAGCCCCCTGCGCTCGATTTCCGCATCAATCTGCGGTCTCGCGCCGTGCACCAGCACCAGGCGGATACCCAGCGCGGCAAGCAGGTTGCAGTCGTAGGCAAGCTTCTGCGCGAGCTCGCCACCAGCCACTTCGCCTCCAAAGCCAACAACGAAGGTCTTGCCTCGAAAGGCATGGATATAGGGGGCTGCACCGCGCACCCAGGCCACGAACTGGGCCGTCGAGTCGAAACCCGTCACCGCCGGCTTGTTTGCACCCGTATCGGCAGTGGTTTCAGGGGAAGAATCATCGCTCAAGAATTCACCGCTTGGTTTAAGCGGACGACTGCCGCCGTTGGCGTGCGTCGCCTCACGTTGTTGTCATGTTTCAATTCTAACGGACACAACTGCAGTTTGATGTTGCATTGCAAAAAAGCGTGGAACCCTGTTTTGTAACAGACATCGTCACTGCCGCTGCCAACGCCGGTCAGGCAGGCTCTCACTTTGCCATTGCCGCCTCGAGGGCTTCGCATACCGTGCGCAGGATCTTGATTCGCGCAAAGAGCTTGTTGTCGGCTTCGACCAGGGTCCACGGTGCGTTTTCAGTGCTGGTGCGGTCTGCCATGTCACACACCGCACGTGCGTAATCGTCCCAGCGCTCGCGATTGCGCCAGTCCTCCTCGGTGATCTTGAAGCGCTTGTGCGGCTCAGCTTCACGCGCCTTGAACCGCGCCAGCTGTTCATCCTTGCTGATCGCAAGCCAGAACTTCACGACGACCGTACCGGCCTGCACGAGCTGATCCTCGAAATCGTTGATCTCGCCATACGCCCGCATCCAGTCCGCCTCGGAGCAGAACCCCTCGACCCGCTCGACCAGCACCCGGCCATACCAGGAGCGGTCGAAGATCACGACCTTGCCTCGGCCCGGCAGGTGACGCCAGAAGCGCCACAGATAGGGCTGGGCAAGCTCCTCCTCGCTCGGCGCAGCAATCGGGATAATGCGGTACTGACGTACATCGAGCGCGGCCGTGATGCGCCGGATTGCGCCGCCCTTGCCTGCGGCGTCGCCCCCCTCGAAGACCAGCACCACGCCGTGCTTGCGGAAGGCAGGATCGCGGGTCAGCAGCGCCAGCCGGCCCTGGTAACGCTCCAGCAGGTCCTCGTACTCCTTCTTGCTCATGTCCTGCTTGAGTTGCAAGCTGTTGAGCAGATTGAGCGAATCGATCGCAGGCGGCAGCGGCGCTGCGGTCTTGCGCGGCATCCAGTGCCGCTGTGCGGTGTCGAGGCGCTTGCGCAGGCCGTCGAGCAGCACACGGCCGACAAACAGCGCACGAAAGCGCGCATCGCTGCCGTCGACGATCGTCCACGGGCAGTCACCGGTACTGGTCAGACGCAGCGCGCGCCCGGCGACGTCCCGGTAGCGCTCGTAGCGTTCAAAGTAATGCCAGTCCCGGTCGGTGACACGCCAGCGCGTCTTGGGATCTTTTTCAAGTTCCTTCAGGCGCTTTTTCTGACCGTCCTTGGAGAGGTGGAACCAGAGCTTGATCAGCAGCACACCCTCGTGGGCCAGCATCTCCTCGAAGCGGCGAATCTCGTCCATCTGCTGGTCAAAATCGGCCTTCTTGCTGCTGCGCTCCACCCGCTCGCGGATCGGTTCGGTGTACCAGTTGTTGAACAGTACGCCGATCTTGCCTTTCGGCGGCAGCGCGCGCCAGAACGGCCACATGAAGGGGCGGACCGAAGCCTCATCGGTCGGCGTATCGAACGCCCAGGCCTCGATATGTCGCGGGTCCATCCATTCATTGAGGAGGTTGACTGTCTCCCCCTTGCCCGCACCGTCGATGCCATTGATCAGCACCACCACCGCGAACTGCTTCGAGTCGAGCAACTCGAACTGCGCGTCGAGCAAGGCGGCACGCAATGCGGGGACGGCCTCGTCGTAGGTTTCCTTGTCGGTGCGGTGACCCAACTCGGCGGATTCAAACATCAGGCATCCTTTCGTGATCGCATCAGCGTTCGGGAGGACGGCCGGGCTCGGACCTCAGAGATCGCCCCAGCGCGCCTGCATGGCCGCAATGGCGGCCAATCCCGCAGTTTCAGTGCGTAGTATCCGCGGTCCGAGGCCAAGCGCAATGGCACCCGTCGCACGGCATGCATTCAATTCGGAATCGCTCCATCCGCCCTCGGGGCCGATCATCAGATGCAGCGCAGCCCCGGGCCGCGGCAGTTCGGCCAGCGGCCGCTCCCCCCCGGGCGCAAGCACCAGCCTGTCCGCGCCCGCATTCGCTTCGAGATAGGCGGGAAGCGACTGGATCGGCGCCACCTCGGGAACGACATTACGCCCGCACTGCTCGCAGGCGGAAATCGCCACCTGCTGCCAGTGTGCCTGGCGTTTCTGCGCCCGCTCGCCGGAGAGCCGCAAAACAGAGCGCTCGGCCTGCACCGGGATCACCCGGGCCACGCCAAGCTCGACCGCTTTCTGCACGATCCAGTCCATCTTGTCCCCGCTTGCCAGCGCCTGCACCAGAATCAGCTCGAGCGGAGACTCCCGGCTGTTTTCATGCCGCTCACCGAGCACGGCGAAACCCTGTTTTCCCCGCACCACAAGGCGGGCATCGACCTCGATACCGGAACCGTCGAACAGCACCATGGGCTCACCCTCGGCCAGACGTAATACGCGCAAGGCATGGTGAGAAACGGCATCGGGAAGGGGGACCTCGCCGTCAGGCGGGAGGACACCATCAAAATGAAAGCGTGAAATCATCGTAAGATTATAGGCATGCACCTTCCCCCGCGGCACCTCGCCACCAACATCTTCCCTGCTCGCAGGGCATGCCGGATGCTGGCGAGGCCGCGCTTTTCGTAACCCACACCCACGACGGAGTGCCTGAGATGCCCACTGCAGCACAACGCCTGGCCCGCGCCCGCGCCCTCGAATCCCTGGTTCGGGAGATCGCGCGTGACGAGATCCTGCCCCGCTACCTGAAATCCTCACGCAACAGCAAGGCGGACGGCAGCTTCTTCACCGAGGCAGACGTCGCATCCCAGCAGCGCTTCACCGAGGCCCTGCCCAAACTGATGCCCGGGCCGGTGCTCGGCGAGGAGATGAGCGCCGAAGAGCAGGGCCATCTGTGGAGCAAGGGCCGGCGTGGCATGTGGTGCATCGACCCGATCGACGGCACGACGAACTTCGCCAACGGCATCCCCTTCTTTGCGGTTTCGATCGCCTACCTCGTCGATTACGAGCCCCGCTTCGGCGTGGTGTACAACCCGATCACGGACGAGAGCTTTTATGCCGCAAAGGGTGCGGGCGCCTTTCTCAACGGTACCGAACTGCCCCTGCGCAAGGGCTCCAAGCGCCTTGGGGAGGCAGTTGCGGGCGTCGACTTCAAGCGCATCAGCCACCATCTCGGGGACGAGCTGGCGGTACGGCCGCCCTACTATTCGCAACGGAATTTCGGCTCGAGCGCGCTGGAGTGGTGTTTCGTGGCCGCCGGACGGCTCGACGTCTACCTGCACGGCGGACAGATGCTCTGGGACTATGCAGCCGGCCAGCTGATTCTTTCGGAGTCCGGCGGACTGGCGATGGCACTTGATGGCGGCACCCTGATGGCCGGCCCCGCGGTCAAACGCGGCGTGATTGCGGCCGCCAGCCCGGCCCTGTTCGACGAGTGGCGCGCGTGGCTGCAGTCGCACTCCTGAGCCCGAAAGGGATCATCGCAAGATACTGCACTGCACCATATCGCGTTATGATTTGGGCAAACAGTCATCCCCGATAGCGTTATGAACTCACCCGCATCAGCCCTGTCCATGCAGGATGCAAGCGCTGAACAGCGCCGATATCACCGCGTACGGGAGATCTTCGACGAGGCCAGCGTGCTGATCGCGCCCTTTTTTGCGCGTGAGAGCCGCTGGGCGAACAGTACGCTCGACCACCTTGCCTATCGCGTCGTCAGGGACCGCTATCCCGAACTGACTGCGGCCGAGGTTCACGTCCTGGTGGTGGCATGCGCCCGCATCTACGCGGACGACTGAGTCGGCCGCTGAGCACCCGCCCCGCCCCCAGCCCTCCTTCCGACCATCGCTTCCGGATCAGATCATGTCCCTGAAACATCCCATCATCGCGGTGACCGGCTCCTCGGGCGCAGGCACGACGACGGTAAAGCATACTTTCGAGGCGATCTTTCATCGCGAAAACGTCAATGCAGCGATCGTCGAGGGCGACAGTTTTCATCGCTTCACCCGCGCCGAGATGAAAGCGCACATCGAGGAGGCCGAGCGCGCGGGCGAACGCGGCATCAGCCACTTCGGCCCCGAAGCCAACCTGCTGGAAGATCTCGAGAACCTGTTCCGCGCCTACGGCGAATCCGCCACCGGCCGCCGCCGCTACTACATCCACAACGAAGCCCAGTCCATGCGCTGGAACCTTCCCATGGGCAGCTTCACCGCGTGGGAAGACCTCCCGGTCGGCACCGACTGCCTGTTCTATGAAGGTCTCCACGGTGCAGTGGTCTCCGAGCGGGTGGATGTTTCCCGCCACGTCGATCTGCTGATCGGCGTCGTACCCACGATCAACCTCGAGTGGATTCAGAAGATCCACCGCGACACACGGGTACGCGGCTACTCCCCGGAAGCAGTGCAGGACACCATCCTGCGCCGCATGCACGATTACGTGCACTACATCGTGCCGCAGTTCTCCCGCAGCCACATCAATTTCCAGCGCGTGCCGGTTGTCGACACATCGAACCCCTTCATCGCGCGGGATGTCCCCACGCAGGATGAATCCATGGTGGTCATCCGCTTCAAGGACCCGCGCGGCGTGGACTTTCCCTACCTGCTGCGAATGATCCACGATGCCTTCATGAGCCGGGCCAACACCATCGTAATCCCCGGCGGAAAGCTCGACCTTGCCATGCAGCTGATCCTGACCCCGCTCATCTGGAAGCTCATGGAAAGACGCCGGCAGTGGGTCTGAGTCCGCCGCTGGCGCGCCTGCCCGACCGGCCATTCATGCCGATGTGCTTTGAACGGTCAGGCGAACCACTGTTGCAAAAGGGCTCGCCACTACCAAACACCCCCTGTTTTCGGCGATAATTCGCGTTTTTTCCAGCCGCCCCCCCCGGCTTTGAGGAAACCATGTCGCAGTCCAGAAACGTCAAGCCCCCGGTTTTCAACCCCATCACAGGCGCGATCCGCGCGCTGGCAATGGATGCAGTGCAGAAGGCCAACTCCGGCCATCCGGGCGCTCCGATGGGTATGGCTGAAATTGCCGAAGTCCTCTGGCGCCATCACCTCAAGCACAACCCGGCCAATCCGCAGTGGGCAGACCGTGACCGCTTCGTGCTCAGCAACGGCCACGGCTCGATGCTGATCTACGCCCTGCTCCACCTCACCGGCTACGATCTGCCGATCGAGGAGCTCAAGCGCTTCCGTCAGCTGCACAGCAAGACGCCGGGCCATCCCGAATACGGCTACACCCCGGGCGTTGAAACCACGACCGGTCCGCTGGGTCAGGGCATCACCAACGCAGTGGGCATGGCGCTGGCCGAAAAGGTGCTCGCCGCCGAATTCAACCGCCCCGGCCACGACATCGTCGATCACCACACCTATACCTTCCTTGGCGACGGCTGCCTGATGGAAGGCATCAGCCACGAAGCCTGTTCGCTGGCCGGCACCTGGGGCCTGGGCAAGCTGATTGCCTTCTACGACGACAACAACATCTCGATCGACGGCCATGTGGACGGCTGGTTCACCGACGATACGCCGAAGCGCTTCGAGGCCTATGGCTGGCAGGTGATCCGCGACGTGCAGGGCCACGACCCGGTCGAGATCGACGCTGCGATCAAGGCGGCGCAGGCCAACACCTCGCAGCCGACCCTGATCTGCTGCAAGACCGTGATCGGTGCAGGCTCCCCCAACAAGCAGGGCAGCCACGACGTACATGGTGCGCCACTGGGTGCAGCAGAGATCGAAGCTGCGCGCGCGCTGATCGGCTGGAACCATGCGCCGTTCGAAGTGCCGGCCGATGTCTATGCCGCCTGGGATGCCCGTTCGGCGGGCGCTGCCGCAGAAGCCGGCTGGAACGACAGGCTTGCTGCCTACGCTGCAGCCTTCCCCGAGCAGGCGGCCGAATTCCGCCGCCGCGTGATCGACAAGGAACTGCCGGCCGACTGGTCCTCGCACGTCGAAGCCGTGATCGCAAAGATCACCGACAAGGCCGAGACCATCGCCACCCGCAAGGCGAGCCAGAACAGCATCGAAGCATTTGCGCCCAGGCTGCCCGAACTGATCGGCGGCTCGGCCGACCTCGCCGGCTCCAACCTCACGCTGTGGTCCGGCGCCAAGGGCGTCAGCCGCGAGACCGGTGGCAACTATGTGTACTACGGTGTGCGCGAGTTCGGCATGGCGGCCATTGCCAACGGCCTCAGCCTGCATGGTGGCCTGATCCCCTACACCGCCACCTTCCTGATGTTCAGCGAGTACGCCCGCAATGCACTGCGCATGGCTGCGCTGATGAAGCTGCGTCAGGTGTTCGTCTTCACCCACGATTCGATCGGCCTCGGCGAGGACGGCCCGACCCACCAGCCGGTGGAACAGACCGCCACCCTGCGCCTGATCCCGAACATGGATGTATGGCGTCCTTGCGACACCACGGAATCCGCCGTTGCCTGGGCATGCGCAATCGAGCGCAAGACCGGCCCGTCGTCGCTGTGCTTCTCGCGCCAGAACCTGCCCTTCCAGGCCCGCAGCGGCGAACAGATCACCGAGATCCGTCGCGGTGGCTACATCCTGTCCGAGGCCGCAGGCGGCAAGGCGCAGGCGGTCATCATCGCCACCGGCTCCGAAGTCGCCCTTGCCATCGCAGCGCAGAAGGCGTTGCTGGAAGACGGCATCACGGTGCGTGTGGTGTCGATGCCTTCGACCAACGTGTTCGACCGTCAGGATGCCGCCTACAAGGCGTCGGTGCTGCCGGCAGGCGTGCCGCGTGTTGCGGTGGAAGCGGGCGTCACCGACGGCTGGCGCAAGTATGTCGGCCTCGAAGGTGACGTCATCGGCATCGACAGTTTTGGCGAATCGGCACCCGCCGGCGAGCTTTTCAAGCATTTCGGCATCACCACCGAGCATGTGGTCCAGTCCGTAAAACAACGCATCAGCTAAGCAAGCCGTCGCTCCCGGACCGGCGCGCGAGGTGCCGGCGCCGGGGGCGTCGGTACTCGATTTTTCAGCCATTCCAGTCAGGGAGATTTTTCGATGACCATCAAGATCGCCATCAACGGCTACGGCCGCATCGGCCGCTGTACCGTCCGCGCCCTCTACGAACTCGGTCTGCGCGACCAGTTCGAAATCGTCGCCATCAACGCCTCAGGCGACCTGGCCACCAACGCTCACCTGACCAAGTACGACACCACCCATGGTCGCTTCGCCTTCCCGGTTGAAACCGAAGGCGAAAACATGATCATCATCAACGGTGACCGCATCCCCTTCTTCTCCACCAAGAACCCGCTCGACATCAACTGGGGCGAGCTCGGTGTGGATGTGCTGCTCGAGTGCACCGGTGCCTACACCACCAAGGCCAAGGCCGAAGTTCACCTCAAGCAGGGCGCAAAAAAGATCCTGATTTCCGCGCCGGGCGGCGACGACGTCGATGCGACCATCGTCTATGGCGTCAACCACGACGTGCTCACGAGCGCGATGACCGTGGTCTCCAACGCCTCATGCACCACCAACTGCCTGGCACCGGTCGCCAAGGTTCTGCAGGACAACATCGGCATCGAACAAGGCCTGATGACCACCATCCACGCCTACACCAACGACCAGGTGCTGGTGGATGTGCGTCATAAGGACCTGCGTCGCGCACGTGCCGCCGCACAGAACATCATCCCGACCAAGACCGGCGCGGCCAAGGCCGTCGGCCTGGTGCTGCCGGCGCTCAAGGGCAAGTTCGACGGCTTCGCACTGCGCGTGCCGACCATGAACGTATCGCTGGTCGACCTCACCTTCACCGCAAGCCGCCCGACCTCGAAGGAAGAGATCAACCAGCTCATGACCGAAGCCTCCAAGGGCGCGCTCAAGGGTGTGCTGGCGGTCAATGAGGCACCGCTCGTGTCGATGGACTTCAACCACGACCCGCACTCGTCCACCTTCGACGCCACCCAGACGCGCGTCATGGACGGCACGCTGGTCAAGGTGCTGGCCTGGTACGACAACGAATGGGGCTATTCCTGCCGCATGCTCGACGCTGCCAAAGCCGTCGCTCAAGCCTGATCCTGCGAGGAATTCACAACAATGAACCGTTCCCTCGTCGCACTCCTTTCGGCCGCAGCGCTGCTCGCTGGCGGCTGCGTCTCCAACCCGCTCAAGCCGGCCGAACAGGCTGCCGACAAGCCTGCTGCTGCAAGCACAACCGCAGACGGCAAGGACTATCGCACCGTCAAGTCGCGCGACGGCAGCTTCGATGGCGAGATCTGGGGCAAGCCCGCCAGGAACAGCAAGTTTACTTCGCTGCAGATCGGCATGTCGCAGGGCGAAGTCGAAGACAAGATCGGCCGCGGCTCCGACATGAAGAGCTATGTCACCGGCAAAGCCTGGATTCCTTTCTACTTCGGCACTGACGGACATCGCTTCGAGACCTACTACAAGGGTCAGGGCAGTCTGATCTATACCGGCGGCGGCATCGGCGGCGGACGTGGCGTGCTGATCGGCATCAACCACGACGCAACCGAAGACGGTTACCAGTAATCACCCAGAAGGGTCGGGCCTGTGCCCGGCCCTTCTTACTCCGGAAGTCACAACATGCCCCTGCAAGTAAAGAAACTCGCCGAGCTCGATGTGCGCGGCAAGAAGGTCTTCATCCGAGCCGACCTCAACGTCCCCCAGGACGACGCCGGCAACATCACGGAAGACACCCGCATCCGTGCCTCGATTCCGTCCATCCAGTACTGTCTGGACAATGGCGCCGCGGTGATGGTCACCTCCCACCTCGGTCGCCCCACCGAGGGCACCGTCAGCCACGACGACACCCTGGCGCCGGTTGCCGTGCGTCTCGGGCAACTGCTCAACAAACCGGTAAAGCTGATCGCCGACTGGGTTGATGGCGGCTTTGTCGTCGAACCCGGGCAGGTTGTTCTGCTCGAAAACTGCCGCTGCAACAAGGGCGAAAAGAAGGACAACGAAGAGCTGGCGAAGAAGATGGCCGCGCTGTGCGACATCTACGTTAACGACGCCTTCGGTACGGCCCACCGTGCCGAGGCCACCACCCACGGTATCGCCCGCTTTGCCCCCGTGGCCTGCGCCGGGATGCTGATGGGCGCAGAGATCGACGCGCTGTCGAAGGCCCTGCATGCGCCTGCACGCCCCCTGGTCGCCATCGTCGGCGGTGCCAAGGTGTCGACCAAGCTCACCATCCTCAAGACTCTGGCCGAGAAAGTCGATCAGCTGATCGTCGGCGGCGGCATTGCCAACACCTTCCTGCTCGCCGCAGGCAAGCGCATCGGCGAATCCCTCGCCGAGCCGGAAATGGTGCGCGAAGCGCATCAGGTCATGGACATCATGAAGGCCCGTGGCGCCGAAGTGCCGCTGCCGGTTGATGTGGTCGTGGCGGACGAGGTCTCTGCGCTGGCGCGTGCCAACCGCATCCCGGTCGACGAAGTCGGCCCGCAGGACCGCATCCTCGACTTCGGCCCCAAGAGCTCGGCAAAACTCGCCGACATCATCGCCCATGCCGGCACCATCGTCTGGAACGGCCCGGTGGGTGTCTTCGAACACGCCCAGTTCGCAGGCGGCACGAAGATGATGGCGTCGGCCATCGCCCACTCCGAAGCGTTCTCGATTGCAGGCGGCGGCGACACCCTCGCGGCCATTGCCAAGTTCCATATCGCAGACGACGTCGGCTACATCTCCACCGGCGGCGGCGCCTTCCTCGAGTTCCTCGAAGGCAAGACGCTGCCCGCGATTGCCGCACTTGAGGCGCGCTACAACGACTGAAGTCGTCGTGCTATCGAAAACGGCCATCTGCGGATGGCCGTTTTTCTTGCAGTGGCATTCAGGCTTCAATTCTTCGTCAAGCGATCAGTCGCGCGACACATGGCAACCCGCCAGCTCATCACGCCGGATCAGACTCACCACGCGTCACGGCAAGACCAACGCATATCCTCGACGCTGCGCCTCGAATGCCTTCATTCAGTGGCCGCCCCCGAACAGCAGACGATCGGACTGCCTGCGGCCATTCTGCGCACGCCGCTCCTGCTTGCGCTCGCCCTGCTCGTACGCACCATGCAGGTAGACGTCGCGTCGCTGGGTTGCACGCCTGTCGTCGAAATGGACATAGACACAGGAGCAGGCTTCCTGGGTACAGGAAGGCAAGGGTATGGGCGGGGCTTCGGTGGACAGGTAACGCTTGCCCTTAAGCGCACGTGAGGATGCACACGCCTTGCCGGAAGCCCGCACCTCCACAGCGTGAAAGGACCGTCTGTGCGGCTGCTCACGTATGACTTCCTGATCGGGTTCGTCTCCCTCCGCCTTCTTCCTTATGATCACAAACGCCAGCAGTCCCACCGCTACCAAGGCCATCAGCATTGCTGCATTTTCCATAAAGCGTCTCCTTGCAGTTCTCTTTTCAGCATAGAACACGATATGCACATCGTCGCCCCCGCCTTTGCATTCCACACTCCGATAGAATCATGAGCCAGCCACGCCAGGGCGAGCATCCATGGCGAGGAACACAAGACAAGGAGACTGCATGCCGCGCCATACCAAGATCGTAGCCACACTGGGCCCCGCCTCAACCGACCCTCATGTGCTCGAACGCATGGTCCATGCGGGCGTGGATGTGGTACGGATGAACTTTTCCCACGGCAAGGCGGAGGATCACATTGCCCGCGCCAGCGCGATCCGCGAGGCATCGGCGCGTACCGGCCGGCCGGTGGGCATCCTTGCCGACCTGCAAGGGCCCAAGATCCGGGTGGGAAAGTTCGAGAATGGCCGGGTGACGCTCACGGGAGACGCGCCCTTCATCCTCGATGCGCGCTGCGAGACCGGCAACGGCGAACGTGTCGGGCTGGACTACAAGGACCTGCCCAAGGACGTCAAACCCGGTGACGTCCTGCTGCTCGACGACGGCCGACTCAAACTGGTGGTGGAGCGCGTGTTCGGTCACGAGATCCACACCCGCGTGCGCGTCGGCGGAGAGCTGTCGAACAACAAGGGCATCAATCGCCAGGGCGGCGGACTGACGGCGCCGGCGCTCACCGCCAAGGACATGGACGACATCAAGACCGCGGCGCAAATCGGCGTCGACTTCGTGGCGGTGTCTTTCCCCAAGAGTGCAGCTGACATGTACATGGCGCGTCAGCTCCTGCGCGCGGCAGGCAGCGAATCGCTGCTGATCGCCAAGATCGAACGTACCGAGGCGGTCGCCAACCTGAACGAAATTCTCGATGCCTCCGACGGCATCATGGTGGCACGCGGCGACCTCGCCGTTGAGGTGGGCGATGCCGCCGTACCCGCGCTGCAGAAAAAAATGATCCGCGCCGCACGCGATCTCAACAAACTGACCATCACCGCCACCCAGATGATGGAGTCGATGATCGCCAGCCCGGTGCCAACCCGCGCCGAGGTCTCGGACGTCGCCAATGCGGTGCTCGATGGCACCGATGCCGTGATGCTGTCGGCCGAAACCGCCTCCGGCAAGTTTCCGGTTGAAGTGGTCGAGGCAATGAGCCGGGTATGTCTCGAAGCGGAAAAGTCGGCTGAAATCGGGCTCGACCGCGAGGTGCTCGACCGCGTATTCACCCGCATCGACCAATCGATCGCCATGGCGGCAATCTGGACCGCCTATCACCTGAAGGTAAAGGCCATTGCCTCGCTGACCCAGACCGGATCGACCGCGCTGTGGATGAGCCGACCGATCTGCGGCGTGCCGATTTACGCCCTCACCCCGGAGATCAGCGCGCGCAACCAGATGACGCTGTATCGCGAGGTGTATCCGCTACTGATGAGCCAGCTCCATGTCGACCGCGACGTACTGCTGTGGGAAGCCGAGCAGATCCTGCTCGACCAGGGCGTAGTCGAGTACGGCGACCTGATCGTGCTCACGATCGGCGAACCCATCGGCACCACCGGCGGCACCAACACCCTGAAGATCGTGCGCGTCGGCGATCATCACCCGCCAAACAGCGACGAATAGGCCGTACGTGTGGTGAAATTACCGCGTCGTTTGTCTCAATCCGTGTGAGCCGGTTCCGGCTGGAGCCGCTCACGGGATAAAATGCCGCTTTATTCAACCTGACCATTGACCGGCCACCCAGCGCCGGCGACCCCCGGAGATTTCTGATGCCTCTCGTGTCCATGCGCCAGCTGCTCGACCACGCCGCCGAACACACCTATGGTCTGCCCGCATTCAACGTCAATAACCTTGAACAGGTTCAGGCCATCATGGAAGCGGCCGCCGAGTCCGACAGCCCGGTGATCATGCAGGCCTCCGCCGGCGCCCGTAAGTATGCCGGCGAAGCCTTCCTGCGCCACCTCATCGAAGCTGCAGTCGAAACCTACCCGAACATCCCCGTCGTGATGCACCAGGACCACGGCCAGAGCCCCGCCATCTGCATGGGCGCGATCCGCTCCGGCTTCTCCAGCGTGATGATGGACGGCTCGCTGCTCGAAGACGGCAAGACCCCCTCCTCCTACGAGTACAACGTCGCCGTCACCCGCGAGGTCGTGAAGTTCTCGCACGCGATCGGCGTCAGCGTCGAAGGCGAACTGGGCTGCCTCGGCTCGCTCGAAACTGGCCAGGCCGGCGAGGAAGACGGCGTCGGCGCCGAAGGCACGCTCGACCACAGCCAGATGCTGACCGATCCGGACCAGGCTGCCGACTTCGTCAAGCAGACCGACTGCGACGCGCTCGCCATCGCCATCGGCACCAGCCACGGCGCCTACAAGTTCACCCGCAAGCCCACCGGCGACATCCTCGCCATCGAGCGCATCAAGGCCATCCACGCCCGCCTGCCCAACACCCACCTGGTGATGCACGGTTCGTCGTCCGTGCCGCAGGAGTTGCTCGAGATCATTCGCCAGTACGGCGGCGACATGAAGGAAACCTACGGCGTGCCGGTCGAGGAGATCGTGCAGGGCATCAAGCACGGCGTGCGCAAGATCAACATCGACACCGACATCCGGCTGGCGATGACGGGCGCGGTGCGCAAGTTCCTGTTCGAGAACCCGTCCAAGTTCGACCCGCGCGAGTTCAACAAGCCCGCTCGCGAAGCCGCCAAGCTGGTGTGCAAGGCGCGTTTCGAAGCCTTTGGCTGCGCTGGCATGGCCTCGAAGATCAAGCCGCTGTCGCTGGAGAAGATCGCTGCGCGCTACAAGACCGGCGAACTGACGCAAGTCGTACGCTGATCGCCTTCCGGCGACGAAGCTGCACAAGAGCGCGCCACTGGCGCGCTTTTTTTCGCCTCGGACACTACAGAACGGACCTGCCCCGATGAACGGACACAATCGACACTGCTTTACCTACGGTTCACTGATGACACCGCACATCATGTTCGAGGTGTGCGGAATGAAGCCGGCGGCGATCCCCGCCACGCTCGAGGGCCATCGCAGGCATCCGGTGTGCGGCGAGGATTACCCGGGCATGGTCGCCACCCGCGGGCATGCAGTCAGCGGCATGCTTTACCTCGACGTCCCACCGGCGGCGCTGGCGCGCCTGGACGCATTCGAGGGCGAGCAGTACCAGCGCAGCGCAGTGACGGTCGTGGACGCAGCGGGCAGACAACTGGCTGCCGAGGCCTACGTGTTTCGGCCCGAATACGCGGATCTGCTGCTGCCGGGCGACTGGGACGTCGCCGCGTTCGAGCGCGAGGGGCGGCAGCGCTTCGAGCTCAAGTTCGTCGGCAACCGGGGCGACTGAGCGCGGCGACCGCGCCGCCGGTTTCCTTCTGCCCGGACCACTTCTCTACGCCAAGACACACCACCCTGTTGCGGCCGCGCGCCCTGCCCCTGTTCCCGCGATGTGGGCCCTGCCCGCGGGCGCCGGTTCTCATCCGTGCAGGCTGAAGACCCGGCCAGCAGCGAGTCACCCGGTGATCGCGCGCATCATCGATGCGCCGTCCGACTGCAGAAAGTCGAGCAGCGCCTCCAGCGCCGGTGTCAGCGGACGTTCGGCATGGACCAGCACATTCCACTCGCGGATCACCGGCGTGTCGACCACATCGAGTCGGACCAGGCGACCGCTCTCGACCTCCATTGCAAAGGTGTGGTGGGACAGGAAGGCGATGCCCATGCCCGCCATCACTGCCTGCTTCAGGGTCTCGTTGCTGCCGAGTTCATCTGCGGCAAGTGGCTTGACGCCGTGCGCGCGCAGAAAGCGCTCGAGGTTGCTGCGCGTGCCCGACCCGCGTTCGCGCAGCAACAGGCGCTCACCGGCGAGCGCGGCGGGCGGGATGTTGCGCCGCGCCGCCAGCGGGTGGTCGGGACGGGCAACGAAGGACAGACGATGTGGCGAAAACGGAATTCGGCGCAAGGCCATGCCACCCGGCGGCTGGCCCATGATCGCGAGGTCGGCACGCTGCTCCTGAAGCAGTGCATGCACGCGGTCGCGATTCTCCACCGTCAGGCGGAACTTGATGTCCGGGTAGCGGCGTCCGAACTCCGCCAGCAGGTGGGGCACGAAATACTCTGCGGTGGTGATGGCCACGACCTCGAGCGTTCCCGAGGCCACACCACGCATCGACTTGAGCTCCACCTCCGCCATCTCCAGTGCAGCCAGTGCCTCACGCGCCCTGCGCACGAGCACCTCCCCGGCGGGCGTGAGACGGATCTCCCGCCGCCCGTCCACCAGCACCTGACCGACCACGGTCTCGAGCTCCTTGATCTGCATCGACACGGCCGGCTGGGTGAGGTGCAGCAGGCGCGCCGCCTGCGTGAAGCTGGAGGTATCGGCCACGGCGACAATTGCACGTAGCTGCTTCATGGTCAGGCGATGTGCGAGTCTCATCAGAAAACCTTATCTCAAAACCCCAACATTCATCATTGGAGCTTATCTCAACAAAACCGTAATGTCTGCTCACCAGACCAGAGGAGACAGACATGGGCGCACCCGATACTCCGCAGCAGATTCTCGACCCGAAGAAGCGCTACCAGGCCGGCGTGCTCAAGTATGCCCAGATGGGCTACTGGGATCCGGACTACGAACCCAGGGACACCGATGTGCTCGCGGTCTTCCGCATCACGCCCCAAGACGGCGTGGATCCGGTCGAAGCGGCAGCGGCAGTCGCCGGCGAATCCTCCACTGCCACCTGGACCGTGGTGTGGACCGACCGACTCACCGCCAGCGACACATACCGCGCAAAGGCATACCGTATCGACCCGGTGCCGGGCCAGGAAGGCCAGTACTTCTGCTGGGTGGCCTACGACCTCGACCTTTTCGAGGAAGGCTCGATCGCCAACCTCACCGCGTCGATCATCGGCAACGTGTTCAGCTTCAAGCCGCTCAAGGCTGCGCGCCTCGAAGACATGCGCCTGCCGGTTGCGTATGTGAAAACCTTTCGCGGCCCGCCCACCGGCATCGTGGTCGAGCGTGAGCGCCTGGAGAAGTACGGCCGGCCGCTGCTGGGCGCAACGATGAAGCCCAAGCTCGGGCTCTCCGGCAAGAACTACGGCCGCGTCGTGTACGAAGCGCTGCGTGGCGGGCTGGACTTCACCAAGGACGACGAGAACATCAACTCGCAGCCCTTCATGCACTGGCGCGACCGCTTCCTGTACTGCATGGAAGGGGTCAATCAGGCTGCGGCACAGACGGGCGAGATCAAGGGCCACTACCTCAACATCACTGCCGGAACCATGGAGGAGATGTACAGGCGCGCGGAACTTGCCCGCGAACTGGGCTCCTGCGTGGTGATGGTCGACCTCATCATCGGGTGGACGGCCATCCAGTCGATCAGCAACTGGTGCCGCGACAATGACATGATCCTGCACATGCACCGTGCGGGCCACGGCACCTACACCCGTCAGAAGAATCACGGCGTGAGCTTTCGCGTGATCGCCAAGTGGCTGCGCCTCGCAGGCGTCGACCATCTTCATGCAGGCACTGCGGTGGGCAAACTCGAGGGCGACCCGATGACGGTTCAGGGCTTCTACAACGTGTGCCGCGACAGCGTGACGAAGCAGGATCTGCCGCGCGGCCTGTTCTTCGATCAGGACTGGGCCAGCATCAAGAAGGTGATGCCGGTCGCCTCGGGTGGCATCCACGCCGGCCAGATGCATCAGCTGCTCGACCTCTTCGGCGACGACGTCGTGCTGCAGTTCGGCGGCGGCACCATCGGTCATCCGATGGGTATCCAGGCCGGCGCCCAGGCCAACCGCGTGGCGCTTGAGAGCATGGTGCTGGCGCGCAACGAAGGCCGCGACATCGTCAACGAAGGCCCGCAGATCCTCGCCGACGCCGCCAAGTGGTGTCAGCCCCTGCGCGCCGCCCTCGATACTTGGGGCGATATCACCTTCAATTACACCAGCACCGACACATCGGACTTCGTGCCCACCGCCAGCGTGGCCTGATGGTGCCACACGAATTCATCAAAACAGAGCGAGGAGACACCACCATGCGTATCACTCAGGGCTGCTTTTCATTCCTGCCCGATCTGAGCGACAGCCAGATCGGGGCACAGATCCACTACTGCCTGAATCAGGGTTGGGCGGTCGCGCTCGAATATACGGACGACCCGCATCCACGCAACACCTACTGGTCGATGTGGGGTCTGCCAATGTTCGATCTGGCCGACCCGGCCGGCGTCATGCAGGAGCTGCAGGCCTGCCGCGAGGCCAATCCCGGCCACTACATCCGGGTAAACGCATTCGATTCGACCAAGGGCTGGGAGACAGTGCGCATGTCCTTCATCGTCCAGCGCCCTCCCAGCGAACCCGGCTTCCGTCTGGTACGCCAGGAGACCGGAGGACGAAACCTGCGCTACACGCTCGAAAGCTATGCCGTGGGCGCAGGCACAGAGGGCGCCCGATACGCCGGCTGAAGCCGGCCGCACGCAGGGCGGAACAACGCATTCCGCCCGCACACCGAATGCTGCATGGAGGAGACCGACATGAGCGCCAGTGACCTGCAAGGCCTGACGGGCGAAACACCGCCCACATCAGATGCAAGCATCGACCTCGCCACCGAATATGCCGACGCCGGCATTGGCGACGTGCTCGAAGGCCTAGACCACGATCTGATCGGGCTCGCACCGGTCAAGCGCCGGGTGCGCGAGATCGCCGCCCTGCTTCTGGTCGACCGCGTGCGCCAGCGACTCGGGCTCACGACCGCCGCACCTTCGCTGCACATGAGCTTTACCGGCAACCCGGGGACCGGCAAGACCACGGTCGCCATGCGCATGGCCGAGATCCTCCAGCGTCTCGGCTACTGTCGGCGCGGTCACGTCGTGGCGGTCACCCGCGACGACCTCGTCGGCCAGTACATTGGCCACACCGCACCCAAGACCAAGGAGGTCCTCAAGCGCGCCATGGGCGGGGTGCTGTTCATCGACGAAGCCTATTACCTGTACCGTCCCGAGAACGAAAAGGACTACGGTCAGGAAGCGATCGAGATCCTACTGCAGGTGATGGAGAATCAGCGCGACGATCTGGTGGTGATCCTCGCCGGCTACGCCGACCGCATGGAGCGCTTCTTCGAGTCGAATCCGGGCATGAAGTCGCGCATCGCCCACCATGTGGACTTCCCCGATTACGCCAGCAGCGAACTCGGCGAGATCGCCGAACGCATGCTCGCGCAGTGGAACTATCGCTTCGACCCAGCCGCGCGCCTCGCCTTCGACGAGTACATCGCCCTGCGCCGCACCCGCCCCCACTTCGCCAACGCGCGCAGCATTCGCAACGCCCTCGACCGCATGCGCCTGCGCCAGGCCCTGCGATTGTTCGAGTCCGGCGCAAGCGTCGATGCCAGCGCTCTGTGCACGCTGAGCGAGGCCGACGTGCGCGCCAGCCGGCAGTTTGCCAGGCCGGTGACGATCACCGAACCGGCGTTTGATGCCGAACTCGACTTCGACCCCGAGCGCGGTACAGACCGCAGCGACTACTGAACCCGCACACAGAGGCCGCACCATGTTCAACATCGAGCGAAGCACCCTGACCGAATACCTGATCGACCAACGCCGTCACCATCCAGAGGCCACCGGCGAACTCAACGCCCTGATCCTGCAGGTCGCCCAGGCCTGCAAGGCCATCTCGCGCGCCGTGGCCCACGGCGCACTCGCCGACATGCTCGGCGACCATGGCAGCGCCAACGTGCAGGGCGAACAGCAGAAAAAGCTCGACGTGCTGGCCGACGGCATCTTCCTGCGTGCCACCCACTGGGGCGGCGGTCTCGCCGGCATGGTGTCGGAGGAAAACGAAGCCCCTATCCCCTTGCCCGCAGGTCACGCCCGCGGCAAATACCTGCTGGTGTTCGACCCGCTGGACGGCTCGAGCAATATCGACGTCAATGTCGCGGTCGGCAGCATCTTCTCCATCCTGCGCGCGTCCACGCCCGGCGAGGACGCAGTCGCCGACGACTTCCTGCAGTCCGGAACCCGCCAGGTTGCGGCCGGCTATGCGATCTACGGCCCCTCCACAATGCTGGTGCTGAGTGTCGGCACCGGCGTTGCGGGCTTCACCTTCAACCCGATTCTCGGCGACTTCTTCCTCACCCATCCGGACATCCGTGTGCCGGACACCACCCGCGAGTTCGCCATCAACGCGTCCAACTCACGCTTCTGGGAGCCGCCAGTACGGCGCTATGTGGACGAATGCCTTGCAGGCCGCAGCGGCCCGCGCGGCGCCGACTTCAACATGCGCTGGATCGCATCGCTGGTGGCCGAAACCCACCGCATCCTGATGCGTGGCGGGGTGTTCCTCTACCCGCGCGACAGCAAGGACCCCGGCCGCCCTGGCCGTCTGCGCCTGCTCTACGAGTGCAATCCGATCGGATTCATTGTCGAACAGGCAGGCGGTCGGGCCTCGACGGCACGTATGCCGGTTCTTGAAGTCGAACCAGAGGCACTGCATCAGCGAATCGGCTTTGTTTTCGGATCACGCCAAGAGGTTGAGCGCATCGAAACCTACCACGCCGACCCGACAGCCGGCCTCGACAGTCCGCTGCCGCTGTTCAACACGCGCTCGCTGTTCAGCGACAACCACGCCTTCTCACAGTAAGGAGGACGACCATGTCCGAACGCCATCCCATCGTTGCCATCACCGGCTCGTCCGGCGCGGGCACCAGCACGGTTCAGCGCACCTTCGAGGAGATCTTCCGGCGCGAGAACGTGACGGCTGCAGTGATCGAGGGCGACAGCTTCCATGCCTTCGACCGCAAGACCATGCGCGAGAAACTGGCCGCAGCCGAAGCTGGCGGAGAGCTGTCCCGTTTCAGCCACTTCGGCGCCGAGGCCAACCTGTTTTCAGAACTGGAGAAACTGTTCCGGACCTATGCCGAATCGGGCAGTGGCCGCCGCCGCAAGTACCTTCACAACCTCGAGGAGGCGGCCCCCTACAACCAGGAACCCGGCACCTTCACCGAGTGGGAAGAGATCCCGACCGGCACCGACCTGCTGTTCTACGAGGGCCTGCACGGTGCAGTGAAGATGGAAGGCGCCGACATCGCCCGCTTCCCCGACCTGCTGATCGGAGTGGTGCCGGTGGTCAACCTGGAATGGATCCAGAAGCTGCACCGCGACAAGAACATGCGCGGCTATTCGACCGAGGCGGTGACCGACACCATCCTGCGTCGCATGCACGACTACGTGCACTACGTGGTGCCGCAGTTCTCCCGCACCCATGTGAATTTCCAGCGCGTGCCGATGGTGGACACCTCCAACCCCTTCATCGCCCGCACCATTCCTACCGCCGACGAGTCCATGGTGGTGATCCGCTTCGCCAATCCCAAGGGCATCGACTTTCCCTATCTGCAGAACATGATCCACGGCAGCTTCATGAGTCGGGCCAACACCATCGTCGTGCCCGGCGGCAAGATGGAACTGGCGATGCAGCTGATCTTCACCCCCTTCATCTGGCGCCTGATGGAACGGCGAAGGAAGCTGCTGTGACGACCTCCACCCAACTCAACACCAGCACAGGCGCCGCGCGGGCTGAACGAGGTGTTTGTGCAACGATCGAGGACTGTACACGCCCGCAGGGCGAGTTCCGCAGGCTGCAGAACAAATACCCCGTGCAGCCGGCGGTTAGCTGCACCATCGAACGACCGCAACCGACTTCCTGATCGTCCTTACCCGGAGGAGCACTCCAATGAACATGCGCCTGTCACAAACCGCGCAGGACACCCTGTGCGCCAACGCCTTGCGTTTCCTCGCCATCGACGCGGTCGAGGCCGCGCAATCCGGCCACCCCGGCATGCCCATGGGCATGGCGGAAATCGCCGTCGCACTGTGGACCCGCCACCTCAAGCACAACCCCACTGACCCCACCTGGCCCGACCGCGACCGCTTCATTCTCAGCAACGGCCACGGCTCCATGCTGCACTACGCCCTGCTCCACCTCAGTGGCTACGACCTCCCGCTCGACGAGCTCAAACGCTTCCGCCAACTGCACAGCAAAACCCCGGGGCACCCCGAATACGGACTCACCCCCGGCATAGAAACCACCACCGGCCCCCTCGGTCAGGGCCTCGGCAACGCCGTCGGCATGGCGCTCGCCGAAAAACTCCTCGCAGCCGAATTCAACAGACCCGGCCACAGCATCGTCGATCACCACACCTGGGTCTTTCTCGGCGACGGCTGCCTGATGGAAGGCATCAGCCACGAAGCCGCCAGCTTTGCCGGCGTGCAACGGCTGTCGAAACTCATCGCGCTCTGGGACGACAACCGCATCTCCATCGACGGCGACGTTGCAGGCTGGTTCGGTGACGACACCCCGGCACGCTTTCGCGCCTATGGCTGGAACGTCATCGAACACGTCGACGGCCACGACACCGACGCCGTCGACCATGCCATCAGGGACGCCCGCCGGAACGCGCGCGACGACACCGGCCCGACCCTGATCTGCTGCCGCACCACCATCGGTCGCGGCAGCCCGGCACGCGCGGGGACGGCCAGCGTTCATGGCGCGCCGCTGGGCAAGGACGAGATCGCCGCCACCCGAGCCGCACTCGGCTGGGATCATGCCCCGTTCGACATCCCCGAAGAAATCCGAAACAGCTTCGATGCCCGTACAACAGGCGCCGCCAGTCAAAAAGCGTGGCAGGCACAGCTCGATGCCTACGCCCGAGAATGGCCCGAACTCGCCGCAGAGTTCACCCGCCGCGTCACCAAGCGCCTGCCCGTCGGGCTCCAAGTCCTCGCTGATGCCATCCTGCGCGGCGTGCACAACGAAGCCGCCACGCTTGCCAGCCGCAAGGCCAGCCAGCACGCCATCGGCCGCCTCGCCCGCGCCCTGCCCGAACTGCTCGGCGGGTCTGCCGACCTCACCCACTCCAACCTCACCGACTGGCCCGGCTGCGGCGCAGTGCGCGCCGACCAGGCGGGGCGCCACATTAACTGGGGCGTGCGCGAGTTCGGCATGGCCGCCGCCCTCAATGGCATCGCGTTGCACGGTGGCTACCTCCCCTTCGGCGCCACCTTCCTCGTGTTCTCTGACTACGCCCGCAACGCCATGCGCATGAGCGCGCTGATGCGCCAGCGCGTCGTCTACGTGATGACGCACGACTCCATCGGCCTCGGCGAAGACGGCCCCACGCACCAGCCGGTCGAACACCTGCCCAGCCTGCGGCAGATCCCCAATCTCGACGTCTGGCGACCCTGCGACGCGGTCGAAACGCAGGCGGCCTGGAACGCGTCGGTGATGCGGGCCGACGGTCCCAGCGTGATCGCCTGCTCGCGCCAGAACCTCCCCCATCAGGCGCGCGACGCCGAGCGCCTCGGCGACATCGCACGCGGCGGCTATGTGCTGGCCGAAGCCGACGCCGGCCAGCCTGCGATGGTGCTGATTGCCACCGGCTCCGAAGTCGCGCTGGCGATGGAGGCTCGCGCGCGGCTACAAGCCGAAGGCATCGCCACCCGCGTCGTCTCCATGCCCTGCACCGCGGCCTTCGACCGTCAGGCCGCGAGCTGGCGCGATGCCGTGCTGCCGCCCAATGTTCCGCGCGTGGCGATCGAGGCTGCACAGCCCGACGGCTGGTGGAAATACCTTGCCGGTGCACCACGCGCCGCTGTCATCGGCATCGACCGCTTTGGAGAATCGGCCCCGGCGGGCGAGCTGGCGACTCTGTTCGGCATGACGCCCGAACGCATCGTGGAAACGGCCCGCCGACTGAGCTGACACAGGATCACACCACTCGAGGAGACAGCATGACCACCAGAGTCGCCATCAACGGCTACGGACGCATCGGCCGCAACGTGCTGCGTGCGCACTATGAAAGCGGCAAACGCCACGACATCGAGATCGTCGCCATCAACGACCTCGGCAGCCCCGAAACCAACGCCCATCTCACACGTTACGACAGCATTCACGGCCCGTTTCCGCATCCGGTCGAGGTCGGCGACCGCACGTTGACGGTTGCCGGCGACGGCATCCAGGTACTGGCCGAACGCGATCCGGCGCAACTGCCCTGGCAGCGACTGGGCATCGACGTCGTGCTCGAATGCTCGGGACTCTTCACCTCGCGCGAAAGAGCCGGCGCACACCTCACGGCCGGTGCCAGCAAGGTGCTGATCTCGGCACCGGGTAGCGACGATGTGGATGCCACCATCGTCTATGGCGTCAATGAGCAGACACTGCGCCGCAAGCACCGCGTGGTCTCCAACGCGAGCTGCACCACCAACTGCCTCGCGCCGCTCGCCTTCGCCCTCCACCGCCCGCTTGGCATCGTGCGTGGTCACATGGTCACGGTGCATTCCTACACCAACGACCAGGTACTGATCGACGTCCATCACCCCGACCTGCGCCGCGCACGCTCCGCCACACAGTCGCTGATCCCGACCAGGACGGGCGCGGCGACGGCGGTCGGTCTGGTGCTGCCCGAGCTCGCAGGACGGCTCGACGGCTATGCGATGCGCGTTCCCACACCGAACGTATCCTTCACCCATTTCACCTTCGTGGCTTCACGCGCCACCAGCGTCGGCGAGGTCAACGACCTCGTGCGCGAAGCGGCCCACGGCGCCTTGCGCGGCATCCTCGGTATCAACGAACTGCCGCTGGTGTCCTGCGACTTCAACCACAACCCGCACTCCAGCCTGTTCGACGCCACCCTGACCAAGGCCGATGGCGAACTCGTCACCGTGACCGCCTGGTACGACAACGAGTGGGGCTTTTCCAACCGCATGCTCGATACAACCTGCGCCATGATGAGCGCCGACTGAGCGGCTTTCGCTACCACCACGGAGACACCCGATGGCCATGATTTCACTGCGGCAGTTGCTCGATCACGCCGCTGATCACGAGTACGGCATCCCCGCCTTCAACATCAACAACATGGAACAGATCCAGGCGATCATGCAGGCCGCCGCCGCGACCGACAGCCCGGTCATCCTGCAGGCATCGGCCGGTGCGCGCAGCTACGCCGGAGAGGCCTTCATCAAGAAGATGGTCGAGGCGGCCGTCGAACAATGGCCCGAGATCCCGGTCTGCCTGCACCAGGACCACGGCGCCAGTCCCGCCATCTGCCAGCAGTCGATTCGCGCCGGCTTCACCAGCGTGATGATGGACGGCTCCCTGCGCGAAGACATGAAGACCCCGGCAAGCTACGACTACAACGTCGAGGTGACGCGCCGGGTCGTCGATATGGCGCACGCTGTCGGGGTGTCGGTCGAGGGTGAGCTCGGTTGCCTCGGATCGCTCGAAACCGGCCAGGCCGGCGAAGAGGATGGCGTCGGCGCGGAAGGCACGCTGGTGCACGAACAGATGCTCACCGACCCGGCCGAAGCCGCCGCATTCGTCGCCGCCACCGGCGTCGATGCACTCGCCGTTGCCATCGGCACCAGCCACGGTGCGTGGAAGTTTTCCCGTCCGCCCACCGGTGACATCCTCGCCATCGACCGCATTGCTGCAATTCACCGCAGCATTCCCGACACCCATCTGGTGATGCACGGTTCGAGCAGCGTGCCCCAGGAATGGCTCGCCATCATCCGCGAACATGGTGGCGACATCGGCGAAACCTGGGGCGTGCCGGTGGACGCCATCATCGAAGGCATCCGCCACGGGGTGCGCAAGATCAACATCGACACCGATCTGCGCCTGGCCATGAGCGGTGCCATTCGCAGGCTTGCCGACACCGAGCGCAAGGCGTTCGACCCGCGCCAGTTCTTCAAGGCCGCAAAGGAGGCCGCCGCTGCGGTCTGCCGCGAGCGCTTCGAGGCTTTCGGCTGCGCCGGCCACGGCAGCCGCATCAAGCCGCTGCCGCTGGACGCGATCGCCCGGCGCTACGCGCTCAGGCGCGCAGCCTGAAGCATCCCGGACTCCATCCGCTTCCCTGCCCGTTACGGGTTTGAGTGCCCGTCATCGTCTCGATGGCGGGCACATTTTTTCGTCGTACCCGACCCCTCTGCGGTCGGCGGAGGCCGCCGCATCGGACTGACATCCAGATCGACCGCAGCCTCCATCTCCCGATCTGGCGTCGCATCAGACATATTCCGTTTCGCATTTTCCGGGTACGCTTGTGCCTGATGATCAGGGTCGAACGACAACCCGCACTCAGTGCTGGAAGCCAGTCCCGGGAGAGTACGAATGACGGACGAACGGAACCCACAACCCGACACCGGCATCGACGACAGCCTGTATTCCGGCCTGCAGGAACTCGCAGCAAACGCTTTTCCCAAGCGCTGCGCAATCTGCGGACGGACCTATGCCAGCGTCGACGACTACATCGGCCAGACCGGCCGCGTGGGTAGCGGCCGCAGCGGACTCAAGCAAACCCTGGATGATGACGGCGAGGTCATCGTCGAACTGTTTCGCAACTGCGTTTGCGGATCGACACTGATGGACTGCTTCAACAACCGCCGCGATCGCAGCGCGGCCGGACTGAAACAGCGCGAACGCTTTGGTCAGTTGATCGAATCGCTGGTGGAACGCGGGCTTGAGCACAACAAGGCACGCACCGAACTCCTCAAGGTCATGCGCGGAGAACACAGCACCATCCTCAGGCCGGTGCCGCGCAAGACCCGCTGAAGCCGTCACACCCAGCCCCTGCGCGTGAGGACTGCGTCATACGGATGACACACACCACATCTGCACGCCGCTTCATTCAGATTTCGTAAAAAAAGGATTGACTTCACGATCAGTTGGGGTAAAGTGACATCCAGATTGTGCACTGCAACATAACCACCGGAGGAACACCATGGCGACCAAACCCGAATTCCAGAACCCGATCGAAGCTGTTCAGGCCCTTATGGCCGTTCAGGCTCAAACCATTGGCAAGTCCATCGAACTGCAGAAGAAGGCCAGCGAAGAGCTGATGGCTTTCTTCCAGGCCGAAGCCCAGAAGGCTACCAAGCTGAAGACGCCGGAAGAGCTGGTTCGCTTCAACGTCGATGCCAACACCGCACTGTTCAAGCTCCTGCAGTCGCAGGGCGAAGCCTTCACCGCACTGGCCACCGAAGTTGGTCAGGCTGCCATGGCCAAGTTCCAGAACATCGCCAAGTAAGTTCCGCTTCAGCGGCACCGCTTGACCAAAGCCCCGATGGCCTGCCATCGGGGCTTTTTCTTGTCCGCAGCATCGACGCGGGTGCTAGGATTCGGACCCCATGCGTATCGAACAGATCTCCCGCCGCCTGCACGAGCTCGGCGCCAAAACCTGCCATGAGCAAAGGGTGCTGCGAGGCTGGATTCAGCGCCGGCCGCTCGACGCCGGTCGTCGTCCCGCCGAGCACTTCCTGCCGCAGTCCATCCGCAACGCCCTGCCCGAACTCATGGCCGAGCTCGACGGCCTTGCACGGCTGAACTCAGCGCACCCTGGCGACGACGGCTCCTCACGCCTTCTGGTGGACCTGGCCGACGGGCAGACCGTCGAGAGCGTGCTGCTGCCGCGTGACGGTCTGTGTGTATCGAGTCAGCTCGGCTGCGCAGTCGGTTGCGTGTTCTGCATGACGGGCAAGGATGGTTTGCTGCGCCAGCTCGGCAGTGCGGAAATCGTTGCCCAGGTCGCCCTCGCCCGCAGCATGCGCCGCGTGACCAAGGTGGTGTTCATGGGCATGGGCGAACCGGCCCACAACATCGACAACGTGATCGAAGCCATCGAGTTCCTCGGTACCATCGGCGGCATCGGACACAAGAACCTGGTGTTCTCCACGGTGGGCGATCCACGTGTATTTGAGCGCCTCCCGCAGATGACGGTGAAACCGGCGCTGGCCCTGTCGCTGCACTCGAGCCTGCCCGCGCTGCGCGCGAAGCTCCTGCCGCGCGCGCCCCGCATCGCCCCTACCGAACTGGTCGAACTCGGCGAACGCTATGCCCGCGCCACCGGTTATCCGATCCAGTATCAATGGACGCTGATCGAAGGCGTCAACGACAGCGAGGAGGAGATGGAAGGCATCGTTCGTCTGCTCACCGGCAAGTACGCGATCATGAACCTGATTCCGTACAACGCTGTACCCGAACTCGAGTTCCGCCGCCCCTCATGGGAGCGCGCGGCCGAGCTGGGGCGCTGGCTGCATCGTCGAGGCGTGCTGACCAAACTGCGCCACTCGGCCGGCCAGGACGTCGATGCAGGCTGCGGTCAGCTACGCGCCCGCTCCATCAGAATCGAGCGCCGCCGGCCAGCCCACGCTCAGAGCCCGAACGACGGAACAGGCGCCCCGGTGGCACCCACAGCATGACCCGTCAGCGCCGCATCCCTGCCGCGTGGATGCGCGGCGGCACCAGCAAGGGCCTGTTCATACTGGCAAGGGATCTGCCTGCCGACGACGCGACCCGCGACGCCCTGCTCGCGCGCCTGCTTGGCAGTCCCGACCCCTATGGCAAGCAGATCGACGGACTCGGCGGCGCCACTTCAAGCACCAGCAAGGTCGTCATCCTGGCACCCTCGAGCCGGGCCGACTGCGATGTGGATTACCTGTTCGGGCAGGTGCCGGTATCAGGCGAGCGCATCGACTGGTCTGGCAACTGCGGCAATCTGAGCGCGGCCGTCGGCCCCTTTGCCATCAGCCGGGGACTGCTGCAGGCGCCCGCCGACGGCATGGCAAGGGTGCGCATCTGGCAGGCAAACATCGGCAAACGCATACTCGCACAGGTCCCGATGCTTGCTGGCGAAGTACACGAGGCGGGCGACTTCATGCTCGACGGCGTGGCCTTTCCCGCAGCAGAGATCCGGCTCGAGTTTCTCGACCCGGCAGGGAGCGGTGCGGCCGGACTGTTCCCGACGGGGCGGATGCGCGACAGCCTTCAAACGGCTGACGAGCGCATCGACGCCACCCTGATCAATGCCGGGAACCCAATGGTTCTGATCAACGCGGCCGCGCTCGGACTCGATTGCAGCGCCTCGCAGGCGGCACTCAATGCCCAGCCTGGGCCCCTGGCGCGCTGCGAACACATCCGCGTTGCGGGCGCCCTCGCCATGGGGCTGGCGGCGAACGAGGCCGAGGCGCAGGCGCGCGCTCATACGCCCAAGCTCGCCGTACTCGACCGCGCGAAGGCCTTCCGCGCCGCCGACGGGTGCGCGTTCACCGCCGACGATATCGACCTCTCCTGCCGGGTGCTGTCGATGGGCGTGTTTCACCACGCCATCCCCGGCACGGCAGCCATTGCCATCGCTGCAGCGGCGGCCATCCCTGGCACGGTGGCGTCCGAGCATGCCGGCGAGCACGGCACCGCCCCCCTCAGACTCGGCCAGCCTTCCGGTTGCACCCGCGTCAGTGTCGACGCACACCGGACCGAGGCCGGCTGGACGCTGGGCAAGGCCGTGATGAGCCGCAGTGCGCGCACGCTGATGGACGGATTCGTCTGCCTGCCAGGCTGAGGCACGCGTGCGGGTCACGCGGTCTCGACAGCCCCTGACTCAGCTTGCGACCGAGGTCGCGTTTTGGGCGAACTGCATGATCTGCGCTGCAGGCGCCGGCCGGCCAAACAAGTAGCCCTGATAGGCATCGCAGCCCGAACGCGCGAGGAAGCTGCGCTGGGCTTCGGACTCGACCCCTTCGGCAATCACGCTCAACCCCATCGTGTGCGCGAGCGCGATGATGGTGCGCGCAATTGCCGCGTCGTTCGGGTCCACCAGCACGTCGCGCACGAAGGACATGTCAATCTTGAGCTCGGTCAGAGGCAGGCGTTTCAGGTAGGACAGGGAAGAATAGCCGGTGCCGAAATCGTCGAGTGAAAACGCCACCCCAAGCGCGCGCAAGGCCTGCATGCGGACGATGACCGTCTCGACATCCTCAAGCAGCAGACTCTCGGTCAGCTCGAGCCTGAGCAAGCGGCTGGCCGCCCCGGTGAACTCGAGCGCAGACTTGACCTCGTCGACAAAGTCGGGATGCCGGAACTGGCGTGCGCTGACATTGACCGACACGGTCATGGCCGCCAGGCGCGGCACTTCGGCCCACTCGGCAAGCTGCCGGCAAGCAGCGAGCAGCACCCAGCGCCCGATGTCGAGGATCAGCCCGGTATCTTCCGCGACCGGAATGAAGCTGAGCGGCGACACCAAGCCACGCTGCGGATGATTCCATCGCAGCAGGGCCTCGACGCCAATCAGGCCGCCAGCCGAACTCACCTGTGGCTGATAGTGCAGTTCGAACTGCTCCTGCGCCAGCGCACGCCGCAGGTCGGCCTCCAGAGCGGCGCGCTCGCTGAGCTGTGCCTGCATTGCCGGCCCGTAGAAGCACAGCCGGCTGCGCCCGTCGGCCTTGGCCTGGTACATCGCCAGATCTGCCTGCTTGAAGAGCTCGTCGACATTGACCTCGTGCCCCTCGAACAGGGTCGCGCCAATGCTTGCAGTACTGCAGGTCTCATGCCCGCCGAGCTGATAGGGCTTGTTGAGCGCCTCCAGCAGCTTGGCGCCGACAAGCCGCGTATGCGCCATGGCTTCATCGGCGTCGGCACTCAGGCCCTCGAGGACGAGCACGAATTCGTCGCCACCCAGCCGGGCCGCAGTATCACCCTCGCGTATCGTCGCGGCGAGGCGCCCGCCCATCTCCTTGAGCAGCAGATCGCCGAGATCATGCCCCAGCGTGTCGTTGAGCGTCTTGAAGTTGTCAAGATCGATGAACAGCAAGGCCCCTTTGCGATGATTCCGGGCACAACTGGTCAGTGCCCGCTGCAGGCGGTCGCTCAGCAGCCGGCGGTTGGGCAGACCGGTGAGCGGATCATAGAAGGCGAGTGTGTTGATGCGGTCCTCTGCGTCCCGCAGCTCCCTGACCTGCGTGTTCAGACGCTCGGCGTGATCGCGCAGCGCCAGCTGGTTGCGATGCAGCAGTTCGCGCATGCTCTCTTGCGCCTGTGCGAGCTGGGCAATCTCCGCGATCCGGCTCTGCACCGGTTGCGGCGGGCTGAAATCGAGCGCACCGATGCGCTTGCTCGACTCGGCAAGTGTCTCGAGCGGACGGGCGATGATGCGCGCCTGTACCTGGGCCACACTGCCTGCCGCAGCCAGCAACAAAAGAAGGCCGCCCGCTAGCCCAAAACCGATGACCGTCCAGGCCGGCGCAAAGTCGGCTTCAGGCGCAAGCACCAGTACCCAGAAGGTCTGCTTCCCCAGTCGATAGGGCCGCGCACTGAACAGCCAGGGCGCTCCGTTCGACTCGTAGTGCGCCACACCGATCGCCTGTCCTCTGGCACGTCGCCACACTGGCAGCAGATCGTTGACTGCTGCAATGCCCAGGGTGCCAACCGGCAGGAGCACGCTACCCAGCCATTCATCGACGGCAACACCTTCGGGTCGCCTGGGCAGCCCAAGCACGCTTTCGTCCTCGGTCATGATCAGCGCCAGCCCCTGGCGGCCGACTTCCGCTTCCAGCGTCGCAGCCGACAGGTCGCGCAAGGTCAGATCGAAGCCAATCACCAGATCCCGCCCGTCTGCCAGCATGGTGTGCCGTGACGCGGTAATGCCGGGATCACCGGTGGTGAAGAAGGTGTAGGGTCGCGTCCAATGCACGGTTCCGGGCGCCGCCTCCGTAAGCGCTCCGGTGAACCACGGGCGCTTGCGGGCGTCGTAGTCCGCGGCCTCCCGACGTTCCTGCGCCTTGACGCCCGGCGCGAGGTCGACGAAAAGCTGCATCTGGCCCCAGCGCGGGATGTCGGTCAGACGGTTGCGCCACTGCCCCTCGCCACGCTGCAGCAGCATCCAGCCCTGGCCCGTCGACGTGCCGGCCACCACCGAGGTGATATAGGGCGATGCGGTGAGAACCGGCATGAAGTAGTCGTTGAAACGCGCCGGAGTGTCTACGTCGGGCAGGTTGGCACCGATCCATGCGAGGCTGATGGCAAGCTGACGCTCTTCGGGCTCGAAGGTCTGACGCAGCCTGGCCTCGACGCGCTCGGCAGCAAGATTGAAATCACTTTCGGCAACGCGTTCGAGGACCGGCACCATGCCAAGCGCGACAAAGCCGATGGTGACCACCAGCGAGCTGCCGAAGGCGAGCAGCAGGGCACGCAGCAGCAGCGTTCGACGCAGTGAAGTGGCTGAGCGAGTAGAACCCAAGGCGGCCGTGTCTCCGAAAGGTGGTCGGATCAGCGCGAGTCCGACGATGCATCGTAACGGCTCGAGCCGGTTTCCGTCATTCAGTCGCGCCCAGGTGTCCGGCTATGCGCGAGCAAGGTCAGTGCCTCCGGATACCTGAAGCAGGCTACATTGTGCTCGAACTCTGAAAAAACGGAACCGAGTACCGTTGCGAAGACACGACGCTCGTCCTCAAGCAGGCGGTTGGCGCGCATGTTTGCGTTCGCCAGATACAGCTTCATTTGCGCGACTGCAGCTTCGAACACTTCGGGCGCGCACTCAGCAGAACAGGGTTCCGCAAGCACCGGTGCCTGCGCGGCTTCTGCACTCGCCACCGCACGCGGCGGCAACCAGCGCAGCAGTGTCGAGTACAGGTCCTGCGGATCGACGGGTTTGGCCACGAAGTCGTCCATGCCCGCTGCAAAACAGGCACGACGATCCTCCTCGAAAACGTTGGCCGTCAGGGCGACGACCGGGGTGTGACGGTTGCGCGTCTGCGCCCGCAAGGCGCGCGCGGCATCCAGTCCGTCCATCTCGGGCATCCTCATGTCCATCAGGATCAGATCGAAGTCGCTGGTGCGACAGTGCTCGAGCACGGCCCGCCCGGTGGAGACCGATTCCACAGCCAGGCCGACTGCATTCAGCAGATCCAGTGCCACCTCGCGATTGACCGGATTGTCTTCAGCCAGCAGCACACGAGCGCCCGCATGCTGCTCGCGAAGGATGCGCTCGGACTCGCCGGCGGACACGGACGGGGGATTGGCCGCCGCGCCGCGCCCCCGCCTGAGCACGGCAGTGAACCAGAACGTGCTGCCCTGCCCCGGCTCACTCTCGGCGCCCGCCTCTCCCCCCATCAGGGCCGCAAGGCGGCGGGTGATCGCCAGGCCAAGACCGGTTCCCCCGAAACGCCGGGTGGTAGAGGCGTCCGCCTGTTCGAAGGCATCGAACAGGCGCGGAATCTTGTCTGCGTCCACCCCCATGCCGGTGTCCGTGACCTCGAAGCGTACGAGCAGCGCATCACCCCGGTCTTCTGCAACGGATGCGCTCAGCGACACCGAACCGTGCTCGGTAAACTTGATCGCATTCACTGCGTAATTGAGCAGGGCCTGACGCAAGCGGGTGGCGTCGCCGCACAGCCGTCCCGGCACGTCGCGGGTATCGAGCTCAACGGTCAGCCCTTTTGCCTTCGCCTGCTCGGCAATCAGGGACTGCACATGCTCGAAGACTGCGCCCAAGGCAAACTCGCTGTTCTCCAGCCGGAGCCGGCCGGCCTCGACCTTTGACAGGTCGAGAATATCGTTGATCACGGACAGCAGGTGACGCGCTGCACTGCCCATCCGGTCCAGGCGTTCGATCTGGCGCTGCTCGGGATGATCCCGGCGCAGGAGGTGGGTGAGGCCGATGATCGCATTCATCGGAGTCCGGATCTCATGGCTCATATTGGCCAGGAAGGCACTCTTGGCCTCGCTGGCCGCGTTCGCACGTTCGGTGGCATCCCTCAGCTCGGCCGTCCTGCTCGACACCAGTTCTTCGAGATGTTTGCGGTGCTGCTCCAGTTCAGCCTCGATAAGCTTCTTCTCGGTGATGTCCTCCTGCAGCGACATGTAGTTCGAGATGCTGCCGTCTTCGCGGTGGATCGGCACCACCCGGGCAAACACGGCATAGCTGCTGCCGTCCTTGCGCTGATTGATGAACTCGCCGCTCCACGCCTCACCACGCGACAGGGCTGCCCATAGTTCCTTGAAGCTTGACGCGGGCGTCAGGGTCTCGCCGAACATGCTCGCAGGCTGACCGAGCACCTCGGCAGCCAGATAGCCGCTATGCCCCGTGAAGGCTTCGTTGACGTATTCGATCCGACCCTCGAGATCGGTCACGATGACACTCTCGGGGCTTTGCTCAACGACCTGCGACAGCTTTCGCAGTTCGGACTCGACGGCCTTGAGCGCGGAGATGTCACGCGAAATGCCGTACATCCCGGTGACCTCACCACTCGCTCCGCGCAACACCCCCTTCGTGGCAAGATACGTGACTTCGCGGTCGGGCAGTCTCACCGTTTCCTCAAAACTCATGGTCTCCCCGGCTGCCATGACCTGCTGGTCGTTGGCCATCACCATCTGCGCGTGAGCAGGGGGAAAGAGCACGCGGTCGTCATGCCCCAGAACCTCCTCCGCGTCCTTGCCGACAAAGCCGGCCGCCGCCTTGTTGAACAACAGATAGCGGCCGCTGAGGTCCTTGGCAAAAATCGCATCGCTCGAACTCTCGGCAATCGCGCTCAGCAGTCGTGCAGCCTGCAGACGACTGCGCTGTTCCTCATGTCGGCGCCGGCTCGCCTCGGTGAGCCGCAGCAACATGTCGCGCACCACGCCATAGAGCAGCAGTGAGGTGATGAACACGAAGAACCAGCCCTTGAAGGTCTGCAGCCAGGCCTTGTCTGCGATGGCGTCGGGCAAGAGATCGAGCGCACGGTCGGAGAGCACGATCCATACGCTCGCGAACAAGGCGTAGGGCAGCACCACCCGCCAGGCGGCACGACGAAGCGCCCTGCTGTCAGAATCTGTCGCCGTTGCCGACGGGTCTGCTTCCATTCGTTCAGTCTCCTGCAGCGGTCAGGTGCCGCCTGAGGGCAGGGCGTGATGGACATCCCGATGTTGCTCCGCGATGTCGACAAATGCGTCGAATCCGCTCAGGAAGGCGTCGACCACGTCCGGGTCGAAGTGCTGTCCGCGCCCCGCCTCGATGAGTTTCCGCGCGTCGGCGTAGGACATGCCTGCCTTGTAGATGCGATCCGAAATCAGCGCATCGAAAACATCGGCAACGGCCATCAGCCGCGCCGAAACCGGAATCTCGTCGCCCCTGAGCCCGTCCGGGTAGCCACTGCCATCCCAGCACTCGTGATGCCAGCGCGCGATCTCCTTTGCCAGGGCCAGAAAGGGCAAGGGCTGCTCGATGTCTCCCTCTGCCAGTTCGATCGCCTCCGCACCAAGGCGGGAGTGCGTCTGCATGATGATCCATTCATCGGCACTGAGTGGCCCGGGCTTGAGCAGAATATGATCCGGGATACCGACCTTGCCGATGTCGTGCAAGGGCGCCGAGCGCGTCAGCAGCTCGATGTAGCCCGGGTCGAGCCTGGCTTGAAAACGCGGATGAGCCTGCAGCCGGGTGGCCAGCAGGCGCACATAACCCTGCGTGCGCAGGATATGGTTGCCGGTTTCAGGGTCGCGCGTTTCGGCCAGGTGAGCCAGCGCGCGGATCGTCACCAGCTGCGTCATGTCGTTCTCGGCCATGCGCCGCGCCACTTCTGACTCGAGATCAAGGTTCCTGTTGTGCAACACTTCTCGCGCGCGTTTGACCTCAAGCTGGTTGCGCACGCGGGCAAGCACAACCGCAGGGTGAATCGGTTTGGTGATGTAGTCCGCCGCGCCGAGCGCCAGACCCTGCTCTTCGTCGCGCGGGTCATCCAGCGCGGTGAGGAAGATCACCGGAATGTCACGTGTCGCAGGCTGCCCGCGAAGGTGCGCCAGCACCTCGTAGCCGTCCAGGCCCGGCATCATGACGTCGAGCAGGATCAGGTCCGGCACGGGTCCGTGCGCACAGATCTCGAGCGCCCGCGTGCCCGAAGGTGCTGCCAGCACATCGTAGTGAGGCTGCAGCAGCGCCCCCAGCACCGCGAGATTGTCGGGCACGTCGTCGACGACGAGGATCGTTCCCCCAGCCTCGGGGAGCAAGTCAGGACTGGCATCCGTATTCTGTTCAGGCCACATGTATGAATTCCGTCATGTTCGGTCGTTCCCGGCAAGCACACAGCATGAAGCAGCACCCTGACATCGCGCAGTCCGCCACCTCGCACCTGCGTCACGGACGCGCCCTCGCGGTACCCGCCTGTCGCCCCCCATCATGGCTGGCGCCGCCCTGCCACGCCCACGCGGGCCGCTCGAAGGCTTCGGCCAGGTAGTCGATCAGCACACGGATCTTGACCGAGAGGTGTTTGCGCGAAGGGTAGACCGCGTAGACATCGATATCCCCGACCAGACATTCTGGCAGCACTTCAACCAGACGTCCCTGTGCAAGATCATTTCCCACGAGAAAATCAGGCTGTTTTACCAGCCCCTGGTGAGCGAGCGCCAGCGCACGGCAGGTGTCGCCGTTATTGGTGCGGACATGCGGTTTGGTCTGCACCTCTTGCTCGCCCTCCGGCGTCGTGAAGCGCCATACATCGCCCTGCGCTGCATAGCTGTATGCAATGACACGGTGACGGGCAATGTCCTCGACCGAGGCTGGCACGCCGTGCTGCTCAAGGTATTCCGGACTGGCGCAGATCAACAGCCGGGTGGACGCAAGCCGCCGATGGACAAGGGTCGAATCCTGCAGCCGGCTGATGCGGATGACGACATCAAACCCTTCGTCGACGACGTCGACCAGCCGGTCGGAGAGGCTGATGTCGAGTTCGACATCGGGATACTTCGCCATGAACCCGCCCCACAGGGGCGCGAGGTGCTGTATTCCGAAAGAATAGGGTGCGTTGATGCGCAGACGCCCGACCGGATTGCCACTGACCACGCCCACTGCACGATCCGCCTCTTCCAGTTCGGCAAGGATCTGTTTGCAATGCCCGTAGTAAGCCCGCCCGGCCTCGGTCAGCGACAGCCGCCGCGTCGTGCGCTGCAGCAGGCGGGCACCGAGGCGGGTCTCGAGCTCGATCACACTGCGCGACACCGCTGCCTTGGACAGGCGCAGCACTTCGCCCGCCGCGACAAAACTGCCCGCCTCGACGACTGCAACAAAGCTGTTCATTTCGCGAAAACGTCCCATTGGGGCATTGTCTCGATTTCAGAGACAGTAAGTCAAACGCTCAACTATTTATCCACCCCTGAGTCGTCAATACACTGCACGCATCGAATACGCACCAGGACAAGGCGGACCCCGTGCCACTCCCTACACTCTTCATCTCTCACGGCTCACCCATGTTCGCCGTCGAGCCCGGCCTGCTCGGCCCCCGGCTTGGCGAACTGGGTCGCAGACTGCCACGACCACGTGCCGCAGTCGTGCTGTCGCCGCACTGGATGACCCGCGGGGTCAGGGTTCAGAGCGGCGCCACACTCGACACCATTCACGACTTCGGCGGCTTTCCGCGCGAACTGTATTCGCTCCAGTATCCTGCCCCTGCGGCGCCCGCGCTTGCCGCGGAAGTCATCGCGACGCTCGCCCACCACGGCATCGAGGCACGTGCCGACGCCGGGCGCGGTCGGGACCACGGCGCATGGGTGCCGCTGATGCACCTTTTCCCCGAAGCCGACGTTCCCGTCATTCAGGTCTCACAACCGGCCATCCCCTCGCCGCTCGCCTTGCTGGAGCTCGGTCAGGCCCTTGCCACGCTGCGCGAGCAGGACATTCTGTTCGTCGCCTCAGGCAGCCTCACCCACAACCTGCACGAAGTATTCGCTGAACACGCAGCGCAATCCGGCGTCGAAGCCTATGCCAGCACATTTGCCGACTGGGTATGGAAGCAGATCGATGAGGGCGCACTTGGCGAACTGCTGGACTACCGTACGAAAGCGCCATTTGCAGTCCGCGCCCACCCCACCGACGAACACTTCCTGCCCCTGTTCGCGGCAATCGGCGCGGCCGGCAAGGACTGGACGCAGAGCGCACGCATTTCGGGCGGCATCACTCACGACGTGCTTGCAATGGACAGCTTCATGTTTGGCACCGGGCCCGGCCTCGCGCCGCCGAACCGATAAACCCGACGGACAAGACGATGAACACGACCTACACACGCACTGCCGTTTCACTGCACTGGCTCATGGCACTCGGGCTGATCGGTGCATTCTCGCTCGGCGTCTACATGCACGAACTGCCGCTGTCGCCATTCAAGCTCAAGCTCTACTCATGGCACAAATGGGCAGGCGTCAGCCTTTTCATGCTGGTGCTGGTGCGCCTCGCCTGGCGCCTGCGCCACCCGGCACCGCCGCTGCCCGAGAGCATGCCCAAGGCACTGCGGATGATCGCCCACGGCACCCATGTCGCGCTCTACCTGCTGATGCTTGCAATCCCGCTTTCCGGCTGGCTGATGAGTTCAGCCAAGGGTTTCCAGACCGTCTGGTTCGGCATCGTCCCGCTGCCCGACCTGTTGTCGAAGAACGCCGAACTCGGCGACCTGCTGCAGTCGGTGCATGAAGCGCTGAACCTCAGCCTGGCCGCACTCGTCATCGCCCATATCGGCGCGGCACTCAAGCACCACTTCATCGACCGCGACGACATCCTGCGCCGGATGCTGCCGGGGAAACGGCAGGGCTGATCGGCCTGAACCCCGCCCCCATTCACCACAACAACCCCTTGCATACGTGCAAGTGCGCTTACCCACCCGGAGCCCCTCATGAAAACAGGCACACTGCGAAACTTCGCCACGGCCGCTGCCCTCTCGCTGGCCACAATCACCGCCGCAAGCGCGGCCGAATTCACCGCCATCGATAAGGCAGCAAGCCGCTTCACCTTCCAGTACACCCAGATGGGTGTCGGCATGGATGGCAAGTTCGAACGCTTCGCCGCCAATATCAGGTTCGACCCCGCCCATCCCGAAGCCGGGCGCGCCGCCTTCGACATCGAGGTCGCCAGCATCGACACCGGCTCGACCGAGGGCAATGATGAGGTAAAGACCAAGACCTGGTTCAACACGGCCGCACATCCGCTTGCCCGCTTCGAATCGACCGCATTCAAGGCACTTGGAGACAAGCGCTACGAAGTCGCGGGAAAACTCACGATCAAGGGCCAGACCCGAAACGTGACCGCCCCCTTCACCTTCGAAGCGCAGGGCACGGCGGCCACCGTAAAGGGCAGCTTGAAGCTCAAGCGCAACGACTTCGCGATCGGCGAAGGCGAATGGGCCGACACCACCATCGTCGCCGATGAAATCCAGATCAACTTCCAGTTGCGCGCGCTTCAGGCTGCACCCTGAAATCGTCACTGCACCACCACTGCGCCACTTTCCCACCCTCAACTCAATCAGGACCAAAGATGAAAAAATCCCTCGCCATTCTGGCGCTTGCAGCGCCGTTCGCCCTGTTCGCTGCACCCTCGCATGCCGCGCCGGAAACCTATGCAATTGACGGCACGCATACCTTCCCGCGCTTCTCGTATTCCCACTTCGGTTACTCGAAGCAGCTGTCGCGCTTCAACAAGACCACGGGTACGGTGACCCTCGACAAGGCCGCTCGGACCGCTGCGGTGGATGTCACCATCGACATGACATCGGTGGACACCGGGGTCGCGCTCTTCGACGGCCACATCCAGGGCAGCGATTTCCTCGATACCGCCACCTTCCCCACCGCACACTTCAAATCCACGAACGTGGTGTTCGACGGCGACAAGCCGGTCAGCATCGATGGGAACCTGACCATCAAGGGCGTCACCCGTCCGATCACCCTGACGGTTACCTCCTTCCAGGCCATGCCGCACCCCATGCTGAAGAAGGATGCCATCGGCGCCAACGCCACGACGGTGATCAAGCGCAGCGAGTTCAACGCCGGCAAGTACGCCCCCAACGTCGGCGACGAGGTCACCCTCGACATCGCGATCGAAGCCATCAAGCAGTAAGGATTCATGCAGGCACGCTGCGTCGTCCGGCGCGGCGTGCTTGTCTGCCTGCGTGCATTGGGCAAGAATGCGGCATCCCGCCCACTCCGTGGCGCCACCAGGCCATGAACCGACGCCATGCCCCTGTTCAACGAACATCCCCTGCGCCTGTCCCTGAACGACGAGGTTCACGCCCGCCCCCCGGTTCCGCTCGACACCCCTGAGTTCGTCACTTACCTGGCCTTCCTGCACCATGAGGGCAGCGCCGGACGCGAGACCAGGCACCTCGAAGCACTGGCTGAGCAACTCGGCCTCCCGCAACCGCAGACCGAGACCGGCCACGTCTTCATCGATGCCGAATCGTTCCGCCTGAAGTGGGAGCGCCACAACGAGTTCTCGAGCTACACCTTCTTTCACCGCATCGCACCAGATGACAGCGCGGGCGAGAATGCCCTGCTGGCGG
Source organism: Parazoarcus sp. PS-13 R2A (assembly GCF_057621855.1). Classification (NCBI taxonomy): domain Bacteria; kingdom Pseudomonadati; phylum Pseudomonadota; class Betaproteobacteria; order Rhodocyclales; family Zoogloeaceae; genus Parazoarcus; species Parazoarcus sp. PS-13 R2A. The sequence continues at coordinate 133,531 of NZ_JBYEXN010000009.1, read as the reverse complement.
TACCGGCCAACTGGCGCAAGGACATTCCCGGCCAGCTCGTCGCTGCCACGCATATCGAGCTGCGCTCGGTCTTGGATGTGCCCCCCGATACGGTCATGGTGCAGGTTTCACCACACGGCAAGACCCTGGTGGCCGCACAGGTCGCCGAAGGCGCGGGCTGGGTCTTCACCGATTTCCACATCCATGAAGACGGCTTCTCGCATTTCCTGCTGATCGACGCCGGCCTCACCCCGCGCCAGTCCGGCCGCATGGTGCAGCGCCTGGTGGAGATCGAGACCTACCGCGTGATGGCGCTGCTCGCCTTCCCGGTCGCCAAACAGGTTGGGCGGCTGCTGTCGCGCGCCGAAGACGAACTGGCGGACCTGATGGACGGGCTGGAGCAGGCGCGCAATACCGAGGACGACCGCGCCGTCCTCGCCCGGCTGACCCGTCTCGCAGCCGAGGTCGAGCGCTCGGTGGCCCGCACCACTTTCCGCTTCGGCGCCGCAGCCGCCTATTACCGCCTCGTGGGACAGCGCATCGACGAGCTGCGGGAGGTACGCCTGCCGGGCTTCCCGACCGTGCGCGAGTTCATGGAACGCCGGCTCACGCCGGCCATCAGCACCTGCGCCACCATCGCCCGCCGTCAGGAGGATCTCTCCGGCCGGATCGCGCGCAATTCGCAACTGCTGCGCACCCGCGTCGATATCGAGCTCGAACGCCAGAATCAGGAACTGCTCGCGCAGATGAACCGGCGCGCAAAAATACAGCTCCACCTGCAGGAGACAGTCGAAGGCCTGTCCATCGTCGCCATCACCTACTACGCATCGCAGCTGGTGAACTACATGGCCAAGGGCGCCAAGCACCTCATCGAACCGGCCACGCCGGAAGTTATCACCGCGGTGTCGATCCCGGTCATTGCCGGGCTGGTGGCAATCAGCCTGAGGAGCTTGCGCAAGAAGCTGGCACAGGAATCAGAATGAAAAAACGCCAGCGAATGCTGGCGTTTTGAACTGCTTGAGACAGAAGCAATCAGGCTTGAGTCATCTTGCGACGACGAAGCACGCCGAGACCGGCGATACCGATACCGAGCAGCGCGAGCACGCCAGGCTCGGGAACGTTATTGTTACCCTGACACTGCGGCAGCGTGGGGTTCAGCTGGCAGAAGGTCAGTGTTTCCTGCAACTTGGCGCTGGCAAAGTCGGTCACGAACTGCGTGATCTGGGCTGCATTAGTCGTGTTGAACAGCGACAGATTGAAGACCTGGCCGCTATGTCCCGTTGCGAGGGGGCCGATCGATGTAACCGTACCCGATCCCGACAGCACGGCGTTATACAGCGCGTTGTTGGTGGTCAGAAGGCCATCGACAATTGACTGCGTCACTGCACTGCTGCCGACCGTGCCGCGAGCGGTGGTATCGCCGTTCGACGGCTCGTCGGTAAAGATGATGATGTTCTTGACCGCATTGCTGCGGAAAGAAAACAGCGATGTCTGACCATCAAGTGCGTTGAGTGCGAAAGCGGAAGCAGTATATGCGGGTTCAGTACCACCCGAAGTCCCCAGCCCCGCAGCAGCCGTCGCGAAGAGCGATGCGGAGGTCAGATCCGTCACCATACGTGGCACAACCGAACTGTTTCCGTACCCAACCAGGCCATATCGGGCATCAACCTGCCCGGTGCCGGTCAGGGTTGAAGCGAACAGCCCGATGTTATTGCGCAGGTTGGTCTGGACAGTGCCCATGGAACCCGACTCGTCCACGATAAAGATGATGTCGCTGAGAATGGCGGACTGGGCTGGTGTGCCAAAACCGACCATCGCAAGACCCAATGCCGTAGCCGCGAAAACTTTTTTGATTTTCATCATATCCCCCAAACAGTATGCAGTCAGTTCATAAACAGTTACATGACCACCTTTAGCAAACTACGTGCCACATTTTATAAATCAATAAGTTAATTCATTTTTGCGCATATCTTGGCCGTCAGTTGTAAAGAAACTCGACAATTGATCTTTAGATAGAGCGAATCAGGGAGCATCCATCGGCCACGACGACGGAACATCGAATCTGAACGTTCAAGCCTCGCCCCCACGCTTGAAACGCAGCCAACTCGCCAGCGAGCCCTATAATGCTGTTTTGTCCAGACGAGACATCTTCACCGTGACCTCCCCGCTTTTCGAATCCACCATCAAGAGCCTGCCGCTGCTCGGTCGCGGCAAGGTGCGTGACATCTATGCAGTCGACGCCGACAGGCTGCTGATCGTGACCAGCGATCGCCTGTCCGCTTTCGACGTCATCCTGCCCAACCCGATTCCGGACAAGGGACGGGTGCTCATCGCGATGGCCAACTTCTGGTTCGACAAGCTCGGCCACGTCGTTCCGAACCAGCTCACCGGCATCGACCCCGAGACGGTCGTCGCCGCCGACGAGCGTGACCAGGTTCGTGGCCGTGCGCTCGTGGTGAAGCGCCTCAAGCCGTTGCCGATCGAGGCGGTGGTACGCGGCTATGTGATCGGAGGCGGGTGGAAGGACTATCAGGAAACCGGCGCAATCTGCGGCATTCCGCTGCCCGCCGGCCTGAAACAGGCCGCAAAACTGCCGGCGCCGATCTTTACCCCGTCATCGAAGGCCGAAGCCGGCGAGCACGACGAGAACATCTCGTTCGCCCAGGCACAGGCAAACTGCGACGCGCAACTCAACGCCAGCCTTGCCGGCACCGGCAAGACCGGCGCAGGCCTTGCCGAGGAAGCACGTCAGGCAGCACTCGCGCTGTACACCGAAGCGGCCGACTATGCCGCAGGACGCGGGATCATCATTGCCGACACCAAGTTCGAGTTTGGCATCGATGCCGCCGGCACCCTGCACCTGATCGACGAGGCACTCACACCCGATTCGTCCCGTTTCTGGCCGGCTGACAGCTATCAGGAAGGCATCAGCCCGCCGTCCTACGACAAGCAGTACGTGCGCGACTACCTCGAGACCCTGGACTGGAACAAGCAGGCACCGGGCCCGGTGTTGCCGGCCGACGTTGTCGAGCGCACCGCCGACAAGTATCGCGAAGCCTATGCCCGGCTGACCGGGCACACGCTGACCTGATCCCGACCCGCCCTCTCCGCAACGGAGAGGGCTTTCATGGCTCGCGACGGCAAACCGGGCCGTCCGTCCTGACTGACTTCACGCAACCCCCTGAATCCGCACGCAAGTCGCGAACTCGTGGCCGCAGTTCCCCTCTAAGGGACGTCCGGAACGGTTCCGCGCCAATGACGATACCGGCCGGCATCCATCCACCCGAAGGAGGTTGTCATGGCTAAGACATTTCACACTCTGGATCAGCACTTCCACCTGCCCCACGTCCGGGAGATCAAGGCAGACCGTCCATTCAGATGGCTCGCACTGGGCCTGAGCGACATGCGGGACAATCTCGCGGCCAGCCTCACCTACGGAGTCTTCTTCGCAGTCGCCGGCTACCTCATCTTGTCCTACGCAGCGAACATGCCTTACCTGTTCACTGCCGCGATCTGTGGCTTCTTTCTGGTTGGGCCACTGGCCGCCGCAGGTCTGTATGAGATCTCGCGACGACATGCTGCGGGACAGACCGCCTCGTTCTCCGACTCGCTGGCCGGCCTGCGCAAGCACCGCGAGGGGCTGATGTATTTTGGCGCCTTCTTCGCAATTGCGCTGATCAGCTGGGAGCGCATTTCGGCCATCCTGTTCGCCCTGCTGTATCAGGGCGGGGCGCCCGATCTGTCGAACTTCTACCGTGATGTGTTCCTGTCCGGCGATTACACCCACTTTGTCGTCGCCTATCTGGTGATCGGCGGCATACTCGCAGCGGTGGTATTTTCCCTGTCGGTGATCTCGATCCCGATGACCATGGATCGCGACACCGACGGCATCACCGCCGCGATGACCAGCATGCGCGCCGTTGGCGTAAACCTCGGCGCCATGGCGGTATGGGCTGCACTCATCGTGGCACTGGTCGGCATCGGCTTTGCCACCATGATGATCGGCATGGTGGTCGTGCTGCCCCTGCTCGGCCATGCCAGCTGGCACGCCTACCGTGAAATGATCGAGTAGCTGTCCGCCCATGAATTTCGCCAAGGGCGCCAATAGCGGCGCCCTTATCATTTTTTGCGGCACAATAGAAACATCAACGGCCAAGACAACCCGGACATCATGCACGAAACGCTTACCCCGAGTACCGCCAACCCATTGCTGGACTTTTCCGGCCTGCCCCGTTTCAACGACATCCGCCCCGCGCATGTCGCACCGGCCATCCAGCAACTGCTGGGCGAATATCGCAGCCTGATCGAAACCCTGACCCACGCCACGGATACCCCGACCTGGGATGATTTCGTCGTGCCAATGAATGAGGCGGGCGAGCGCCTGGGCCGGGCCTGGGGCGTGGTCGGCCACCTCCACAGCGTGATGGACGTGCCCGAATGGCGCGAGACCTATAACGCTTTGCTGCCCGAAGTGTCACGCTTCTATGCCGAGGTTGGCCAGAACCTCGCCCTGTTCGAAAAGTACAAGGCCCTGAGCGAAAGCCCCGAATACGCCACGCTGTCGCCCACCCGGCAACGCATCCTCGACCACGAACTGCGCGATTTCCGCCTGTCGGGTGCAGAGCTGCCGGACGCGGACAAGCCGCGCTTCCAGGCTATCCAGGAAGCCATGTCGCAGCTCGGCGCCAAGTTCTCCGAGAACCTGCTCGACGCCACCAACGCACACGCGGAATGGGTGGAAGACGAAGCGAAGCTCTCCGGCATCCCGGCTGATGCAATCTCCGCCGCGCGCGCCGCTGCCGAGAAGGAAGGCAAGCCGGGCTGGAAGTTCACCCTGCACATGCCGTCCTACCTGCCGGTGCTGCAGTACGCCGATGATCGCGCCATGCGCGAGCGCATGTATCGCGCCTATGCCACCCGCGCCTCGGAGCTGGGCAAGCCCGAATGGGACAACGGCCCCCTGATCGGCCGCATTCTCGCGCTGCGCGACGAAGAGGCGCGCATGCTGGGCTATCGCAACTTTGCCGAAGTGTCGCTGGTGCCGAAAATGGCCGACACTCCGCAGCAGGCACTCGGTTTTCTGCACGAGCTCGCCGCCAAGGCCAAGCCGTTCGCCGAGCGCGACCTTGAGGAACTCCGCGCCTTCGCCAGCCGCGAACTCGACATCGCCGACCTGCAGCCCTGGGATGTGGGCTACGCCTCGGAGAAGCTGCGCCAGGCACGCTACGACTACTCCGACCGCGAAGTGAAGCAGTACTTCCCCGAGCCTCGGGTTCTGGACGGCCTGTTCGGCGTGATTCGCACCCTGTACGGCGTCGATATTCTCCCCGACCAGGCCCCGCTGTGGGATCCGGACGCGCACTTCTTCCGCATCGAGAAGGCGGGCGAACTGGTCGGTCACTTCTACCTCGACCTGCACGCACGCGAAACCAAGCGTGGCGGCGCATGGATGGATTCGGCCCGCAGCCGGCACCTGGGGCGACATGGCACCACGACCCCCGTCGCCTATCTGGTGTGCAACTTCTCCGGACCGGTCGACGGCAAGCCGGCAACCTTCACCCACGACGACGTCCTGACCCTGTTCCACGAAGTCGGTCACGGCCTGCATCACCTGCTGACGCGGGTGGACGAGCTGGCAGTGTCGGGCATCAACGGTGTCGAGTGGGATGCGGTCGAGCTGCCGAGCCAGTTCATGGAGAACTTCTGCTGGGAATGGGATGTGTTGAGCGGCATGACGGGGCACGTCGATACGGGCGAGCCCTTGCCGCGCGCACTCTACGACAAGATGATCGCCGCCAAGAATTTCCAGAGTGGCATGCAGACCGTCCGCCAGCTCGAATTCTCGATGTTCGACCTGCGCCTGCACAGCGAGCTCCAGCCGAGTGGCGAAGGCGACCAGGCCACGGTGGCCATCGAACGGGTGATGGCACTGCTGACCGAGGTCCGCAACGAGGTCGCGGTACTGATTCCGCCAGCATGGCATCGCTTTCCGCACAGCTTCTCGCATATCTTTGCTGGCGGTTACGCAGCGGGCTACTACAGTTACAAGTGGGCCGAAGTGCTGTCTGCCGATGCGTTCGAGGCATTTGAAGAGGCCGGCGCGGGCAAGGGCAGCTTGCTCGACCCCGAAACCGGAGCGCGTTTCTGGCGTGAAATCCTCGCAGTCGGTGGCAGCCGTCCCGCCCTGGAGTCGTTCAAGGCCTTCCGTGGCCGCGAGCCACGGGTCGATGCACTGTTGCGACACAACGGAATGGTAATCGCATGATCAGACCTGCCCTGCTCGTCCCCCTGCTTGCCCTGGGCCTGTCGGCCGCGGTGCCGGCGCAGACCACTTACAGGTGGGTGGACGCGCAAGGGCAGGTGCATTATTCCGACCGGCCTCCACCGCCCGAGATCCAGGAGCTCGAAGCCCGGCGCTTTGCAGCGCCACCACCCGACCCGACCTTGTCCTACACCTTGCGCAAGCTCACGGCGGATTTCCCTGTCACGCTGTACACGGCGAGTAACTGCGGCGATTTGTGCGACTCCGCGCGCAGCCTGCTTGGCTCGCGCGGCATTCCGTACACCGAGTATCCGCTCGCAAATCAGGCCGATCTGGCAGCCTATCGGGAACGCTTCGGCGTACCCGAACAGGTACCGTCACTGAGTGTGGGAAGCGCGCAATTCAAGGGGTTTGAACCGGGCGCCTGGAACCGGCTGCTGAACGACGTGGGCTACCCCAAGGCGCCCTGAGCAGACGCCGGCGCAGCCTGTCGCACAACGCGCGGGCCGCGCACACGCCGCCCGTGCACCATCCCGCGCGGACGATCGATACGGGTCAGAACGGCAGCCCAAGGGCTCTGAGCGCCTCGGGATCGAGTGGCGCGCCATTGACCATCAGCGCACCGTCCTTGTAGCGCATGTCGGTCGTCAGCAAGCCGTCCGTCTCCAGCACGACACCGTTACCCGTGATCCCGGCAATGCGTTCATTCACCGCAGCACTGACAGCCTGATCGATCTCAGCGTCGGACGCATCGATCTCCATTTCGGTCACATAGCCGACAATGCTCTGACGCTCGCTCACTTCGATCAGGCGCACGAGCAAAGCCTTGGGGATGCTTACGCGCAGGCTGGCAACGAGATCGCTGAAGGGGTTCATGCCAGCCTCACCCTCGGTACCGACGTAGTCGATCCGGGCGCCCATCTCGGCGCGGCCTTCGTTCAGGCTCGCGCCCACGCGCTTGAGCTCAATCGCGGGCGAGCGCTTCAGCATCACAGGCAGCTGCTGCATTACCGCACCCATCAGTTCTGCCTGCTGGGCTTCAATATCGGCCGCTTCGCCGGCGGTCTGCTCGACACTGCGGGTGATGGCGTCGAGGGCGCCGGCGTCGATGCGCTCGAGGGCGAGCACGAAACTGAGGTCGTCCACGGTCTCACCGCCGCCGACCATCTGCTTCACGCCGAAATCGACACTCATGTTGACCACTTCGCCATCCAGCGCGGCCTGGGACTCCATCTTCAGTCCGTCAAGATTGAAGCTTGCCTCACCGCCGCGCGCGCTGAAGCTCGCGCGACCGACGCTCAGCGCCGAGGGACCGGTCCAGAACCGGTACTGTTGTGGCCGGGCGGAATCGAGCGTCAAGGCAAGATTCTCGACAACCAGTACGTTGCCATCCGGATCGCGAACGTCGAGCAAGGGCAGGTCGATGCGACCCTTCGCCTGCTGGCGGTCGGCACTGATCCTGATCTCGCCATTGATGCCGCCCCAGACCAAGTCCATCGCCTCGCCCGCCTTGCCACGGTAGTCGGGCGACGAGATACGGTGCTGCATTTCGCCCCCCCAGCCGACCAGCGTCAGCACTTCAAGCGGGGATCGACCCTGCAGCGCGGCGTCGAATCCTTCCTTCAGGTCAGAGGGAAGCACCACCTCCGAACGAACCTGCGCTGCGCGTCCGGCGGGAAAGGGACCATGGTCGATGTGGTGCGTTACGCGAAAGTCGATCGGCTCGTCGCCATCGTTCAAGGTCCACAGCGTGTGCGCTTTGGCACCAAAGATGCCGCGCTTGTAGTCGAGCACCCGGATCTGCACCGCGGGACTGCTCATCGCCGTCATGCTGTCCCTGAAACCGGTTTCGATGTTGCCACCGATCGCGTAACTCCCGCCGACCAGCGCCAGTGCTGCCGCACCGATCGCACCTGCTGCCACAACTGCCTTGCCCATAACGTCCTCTTTAACCCGGAAAGCTTCGCGCATTCGCGCGAAAGGGCGTCATTATCACCGCATGTTCCGGCTGGCGGCATGCGGATCGCACAAATAACGCGCAATAGTCCTCAGTCGGACGCGGCTCAGCGCGGCATCATCCGCACCCGCCCCATCTCGGACAGGGGCTTGGGTACGCCAAGATGGAAGCCCTGCCCATAATCGACGCCAACTTCGCGCAAGACCTCCAGCACCGACTCGTTTTCCACGAACTCTGCAATCGTGACCAGGCCCATGGTATGACCGATGGTGTTGATGGCCTGCACCATGGCACGATTCGTCGGGTCGGTTGCAATATCGCGCACGAAGGAGCCGTCGATCTTCAGATAATCGACCGGCAGCGTCTTCAGGTAGGCAAACGAGGACAGGCCGCTGCCGAAGTCGTCGAGCGCAAACGCACACCCCAGCTTTCTCAGCTCGCCCATGAAGCTCACCACCCGCGACAGGTTGGCCACCGCCGAGCTCTCGGTGATCTCGATGCAGATCGAGCCCTGCGGCAGCGCTGCCCGCACCAGGCCGGCACAGATGTCCTCCAGCAGACGCTCGTCACTCAGGGAGTTTCCCGACAGGTTGATGCACCAGGTGCCCTCGACCCGGCCCTCCTTGCGATAGGTGTCGCTCACCCATGCCAGTACGTTGCGGAACACCCACTCGTCGATGCGCGGCATCAGGTTGTAGCGTTCTGCCGCCGGAATGAAGCTCCCCGGGCTGATCAGACGCCCGTCCTCCTCCAGTCGCACCAGCACCTCGTAGTGGATGGAGTGGCCCCCCGAAAGCGGCACGATCGGCTGCACGAACAGTCGCAGCCGGTCCTCGTCGAGCGCGCCGTGCAACCTTGCGACCCATTGCATCTGGCCGTGGCGCTCCATCAACTGGTCGTCGTCCGGGCGGTAGACGTGCACCCGGTTGCGCCCGCCCTCCTTCGCCGCATAACAGGCGGTATCCGCAGCCGAGAGGATGCGGCCCATCTCACGCTCGTTCTCCGTCACCGGCACCAGCCCGATGCTGACCCCGATCGAGAACGATTTTCCCTCCCACGCAAAGCGGTAGGCACGGATCGCCTCGCGGAAACCCTCTGCCATGGGAATGGCCTTCTCCACCGGGCAGTTGAAGAAGATCACGCCGAACTCATCCCCGCCCAGGCGCGCGAGCAGATCTGCTGCGCGCATGCGTTCGCGCATCAGCGTACATACCTGACGCAGCAGTTCGTCACCGGCCACGTGCCCGCAGGTGTCGTTGACGACCTTGAACTGGTCGAGATCGAGATAACACAGGATGTGCGTTGTCCCGGCAGGTACGCCAGGCGTCAGGAGGTCGGCAAGCCGGCGTTCGAATTCGCGCCGGTTGGGGATGCCGGTCAGCGCATCCTGACTGGCCTGCCGGGTCAGTTCGCGCGTCAGGTTCAGGGTTACCGTGACGTCCTGACATACGAGCACCACGCCGATCAGGTAACCCAGGCGGCTGCGAATCGGGGCGGCGGAGTCCTGCACCGGAATGCGCTCCCCGTCCCTGCGCACGAGCAGGCCATGATCGGGCGCCCGCATCTCGCGGCCGTGCGCGAGCACGGTGCGGACCGGATTCTCCAGCGCACGCCCGGTGAGCTCCTCTTCAAGACAATAGATGTTCGCGATGTTGCGCCCCTTGGCCTCCTCCAGCGTCCACCCGGTGAGGCGCTCGGCCATCGGGTTGAGGTACTGCACCGCGCCGGTCTCGTCGGTCGTGATCACGCCATCGCCGATCGACGCCAGCGTCACCTGCGCGAGGTCACGCTCGTGCTGCAACTGGTCGGCGATCTGGCGGCGTTCGGTCACATCCCGCATCAGTCCGGTATAGACCGTCTCACCCTGTGCGTGGCCCTCACTGACCGAGATCTCGAGCACACGGGGCGCCTTCCCCTGCCGGTGCAGTCGAAGCTCCATCTTGTCCTGCAGTCCCATCAGCCGTTCGACCTGACGTGCCGGCCGCAGCGGCGGGTCGCCCAACAGATTGGCCAGCGGCATGCCGACGGCGTCTGCGCCCTGCACCTCAAGCAGTTTCTCCGCGCCCGGATTCAGGCTGCGCAGGAGCCCGTCCTGGCCAAAGGTGACAATGCCGTCGCGCACATCGCGGATGATGGCGCGGGTCTGCCCCACCGCGCGCTCCAGTGCCTCCATCATGCGGTTGTATGCGGAGGCAATCTGCCCGACTTCGGTAAACGGCTCCACCGGAACCCGTACCGACAGTTCGCCGGTCTTTTCCTGCACCTCCATCGCCTGCAGCAACTCCAGCAGCTCGGTGCGCGCGCCATGCTCGGACACATTGAGACCGAGCACCTCCTCCTCCGCAGAGACACGCAGGGGAATGAGGCGATCCAGTCCGCGCAGCAGCACCCAGGCCAGCCCGAAAGACCACACGCCGCACGTAACCACCCCGAGCAGCTGCACCAGAAACTGCTCCCCGCGCCCGAGGCCGGTACCCAGTGCCAGCGGGTCGGCAAACAGCGCAACCGCGAGCGTGCCCCATATGCCTGCCGCAAGATGCGCCGGGATGGCGCCGACGGCGTCGTCGACGCGATATCGCAGCAGCAACTCATGGCAGGACACCATCGCCAGCGCACCGCCTGCGCCGACGATCAGTGCGGCGCCGGAATCGAGCACATGCGCCCCCGCCGTCACCGCGACCAGACCTGCAATGCCGCCATTCAGGGTATGCACCACGTCGGCGTAGCCGCGCTGACGCCAGCCCAGGGCCAGACCTGCGAGCACGCCCGCCACCGCTGCCAGCACGGTATTGACCAGAATGCCCGGCACCCGTCCGTCGAGCGCCAGCGTGCTGCCGCCGTTGAACCCCAGCCAGCCGAACAGCAGGAGCATGACACCGAGCATCGCCAGCGGCAGATTGCCACCCGAGATGGGCTGCTCCCTGTCCTCCGCATCAAAGCGCCCACTGCGCGCGCCGATGATCAGTACGCCAGCCAGCGCCACCCAGCCTCCGACGCCATGAACGACGGTTGAACCCGCGAAATCGACAAAACCGATGGCAGCCAGCCAGCCACGTTCGCCACCAAGCGCACCGCCCCAGGCCCAGTGACCGAACACCGGATAGATCAGCCCGCCAATGATCGCAGCTACACCGAGATAGGCTGAAAAGCGCATGCGCTCCGCAACGGCACCGGAAACAATCGTCGCAGCAGTCGAACAGAACATGGCCTGAAACAGGAAGAAGGCGGCCAGCGCGCTCGTGCTGCCATGTCCGACCGAAAGCATGAAGTGGTCGGTGCCGGTCAGTCCGGCCGCAGACGAGCCAAACATCAGTGCGAATCCGAACGCCCAGTAAAGCGCCACCGCAACCGCAAAGTCCACCACATTCTTGATCGCGACGTTGATTGCATTGCGACTGCGGGTGAGCCCCGACTCGAGACAAAGGAAGCCCGCCTGCATCAGAAACACCAGGCCCGCGCACAACACCACCCACATCACATCAATGTCGACCGCACTCATCGGATCATCCCGTTCCCCGTGCCTGCAGCACGGGATGGGGCAATACGCCCCATCGACCGCACCATGCTGGTGCATCCAGCCGGTCTGCACACAGTGCAGCCGGACCTTCGCAAGTTGTCAGCAAGAAAGGTGCCGCCCCAAGTCCTGCGCCGGCGCTCATGGCACAATAGGCGCTGTTCCCACTGTCCGTCGCAGCGGTCGACCCGACGCAAGCGCGTGCGCGTCGCCCGGCGCCATAAGAGTTTCATGAAAATCGCCACCTGGAACGTCAATTCACTGAAGGTCCGCCTGCCTCACGTCCTCGACTGGCTCGCGGCAAACAAGCCCGATGCCCTGTGCCTGCAGGAACTGAAGATGGAGGACAAGGCCTTTCCTGTCGCCGAACTGGAAGCAGCGGGCTATCGCGCAGCATTCATCGGACAGAAGACCTACAACGGCGTCGCGATCCTGAGCCCGAAGCCGATGGACGCCGTCGTCCGCAACATTCCGGGCTTCGAAGACGAACAGAAGCGCATCATCGCCGCCACCATCGACGGTGTCAGGGTAATCTGCGGCTACTTTCCGAACGGTCAGGCGGTCGGCTCCGACAAGTTCGAATACAAGCTGCGCTGGCTGTCGGCCCTGACCCAATGGGTCGGGGAAGAGATGCGCCAGTATCCGAAACTGGTCCTGACCGGCGACTTCAACATCGCTCCCGAAGCGGCCGATGCGCATCCCGACTGGAAGGACGAGATTCACGTTTCAGAGCCCGAGCGTGCGGCCTTCCGCGCACTCACCGCACTCGGCCTCATCGACGCCTTCCGGCTCTTCGAGCAGCCCGAGCGCAGCTTTTCATGGTGGGACTATCGAATGATGGCCTTCCGGCGCAATTTCGGTCTGCGCATCGATCACATCCTGGTGTCGCCCGCGTTGCAAGCCGATTGCAGCAGTTGCACCGTCGACAAGGCGCCGCGCAAGCTCGAGCGTCCCTCCGACCACGCACCGGTCGTCCTCGAACTCGCAGGGTGAGCACCTCATGACGAGTGCCGAGCGCCTGCAGAAGAACTATCCGGTCATCGACGCACTGTCGCCCGCTGCACGCTCGCGCCTGCTCGACGCCGCACGATGGATGGAAGTGCCAGCGGACACGCTGCTTTTCGACGACCATCAGTCCTGCGAAGGTTTCCCTTTCGTGATCGAAGGTTCGGTGCGGGTCGCCAAGTGCGCCCCCAATGGCCGGGAGCTTCCGCTCTATCGCGTTACGCCAGGCGAAACCTGCATCATTTCCTCGTCCTGCCTGCTCGGCAACGAGGACTACAACGCCCGCGGCATCACCGAGACCGACACCCTGCTGATGCTGCTGCCGAAGCAGGTGTTCGATGAACTCCTGGCCGACCCGGCTTTTCGCGGCTTTGTCTTCAACCTGTTCGCCGAACGCATTGCCGATCTGATGCAGCTGATCGAGGAAGTGGCTTTCCACCGCCTGGATCAGCGCCTTGCCACCCTGCTGCTGGGCAAGGGACGTATCCTGCATACGACGCATCAACACCTCGCAGATGAACTCGGCAGCGTGCGCGAATTCGTCAGCCGCCTGCTCAAGGGCTTTTCCGCACAGGGTCTGGTCAAACTGTCGCGGGAGCAGATCGAGATCCTCGATCCTGCAGGTTTGCGCCGCGTTGCCAGCGGCGCCGACAGCCGCAGCCCCTGACTCGCGGTTCGGGGCAAGCGCCGCCATGCAGCTGAAATCGCCCGCTATGTATCCCTGGTTACAGACCCGGCGTCATGCCGCGTGCTCCAATGGCGTCACTTTCCCCTTGGAGCACATCATGAAATCGAACGTGGGCAGCATGGACAAGATTCTTCGCATCGTTGCCGGCATCGTGTTGCTGGCACTGGCCATCATGGGCATTGGTGCGCCGTGGACCTATATCGGCATCGTGCCGCTGGCCACCGGCCTGCTGGGCTGGTGCCCCGCCTACACCCTGCTCGGTGTAAACACCTGCCCGATGAAGAAACAGTAAACTTCACGGCACACACGAAAAAGCCGGGCGAGCCCGGCTTTTTTCACGCCAGTTTGCCCGCCCCGCTGCAGTAGTTGGCGATGGCGACAAACTCGGCAACCGACAGGCGCTCGCCGCGCAGCCCTGGATCGAGCCCCAGCGCAGCGAAGCCTGCCTCATCGAGAAATTCCCGCAGGGTGTTGCGCAGCGTCTTGCGCCGCTGACCGAAGGCCGCAGTCACAATCGCGCCGAGGAGGGCTTCGTCCCTGGCAGTCAGCTCCTCAGCCGGCAGCGGCACAAGGCGCACGATGCTCGACATCACCTTGGGTGCCGGACGAAACGCACCTGGCGGCACATCGAACATCCGACCCATGCGGAACCGGTACTGCAGCATTACAGAAAGGCGGCCGTAGTCCTCGGTACCCGGCTCGGCCACCATCCGCATCACCACTTCCTTCTGCAACATGAAGGTCATGTCCTGCACCTGCTCCGCAAAGGCCGCGAGGTGAAACAGGATGGGGGTCGAGATGTTGTACGGGAGGTTGCCGACGATGCGCAGCGGATCGCCGAGCGTGCCGAAATCGAACTTCAGCGCATCGCCCTCGTGGATGCTGAGGCGTTCCGGAGAGTAGCGTTCGCGCAGGCGGGCAATCAGATCGCGGTCAATCTCGACGACATGCAGATGATCGATACGCTCGAGCAAGGGCGCAGTCATCGCGCCCAGGCCGGGCCCGATCTCGACCATGGTCTCGCCCGGCTGCGGACGAATGGCATCGATGATGCGACGGATGATGTTGGGGTCGGACAGGAAGTTCTGACCAAAGCGCTTGCGTGCGCGATGGCCGTCTGTTTCGCGATCGTTGCTCATGCGGATTTCCGTTTTGAGGCCGCCATCGAAATCGCCAGCTCCACCGCAGCAAAAAGGCTGCCGGGGTCGGCGCGACCGCTGCCGGCCAGATCAAGTGCCGTGCCATGATCGACCGAGGTCCGGATGACTGGCAGGCCCAGGGTGACATTGACGCCTCCGCCGAAACTGGCGTGCTTGAGCACGGGCAGGCCCTGATCGTGATACATCGCCAGTACCGCATCGCCCTGTGCCAGCGTGTGCGGCACAAACAGGGTGTCGGCCGGCAGCGGGCCGACCAGCAACATGCCTTCTGCGCGCAGACGATCGAGAACGGGCGTAATCACCTCGATCTCCTCACGCCCCATGTGCCCGCCTTCGCCTGCGTGCGGATTGAGGCCGGCCACCAGAATCCGGGGGGTATCGAGGCCGAAGCGGCTCACCAGGTCACGATGCACGATACGCAGCGTCCGTTCGAGCAGCGCCGGGGTAATCGCAGCCGGCACCGCAGACAGCGGCAGATGGGTCGTGGCAAGCGCCACCCGCATCCCGCCGCCGACCAGCATCATCACCACCAGCGGCGTAGAAGTCTTTTCCGCGAGATACTCGGTATGGCCGGTGAAAGGTACTCCGGCGTCGCAAATCACGCCCTTGTGCACCGGCGCAGTCACCATGCCTGCAAACTCGCCCGACACGCAGCCCTGCACGGCACGGTCAAGCAGGGCAAGCACGTAGGGCGCATTGTCCGCATTCAACTCGCCAGCCACCGCAGGGCTGGCAAGCGGCTGATGCAACACGTCGATCATCCCCGGTTCGGGGGCAAGTCCGGGCTGGTAAGCGCGCACCTGGACTGCACTGCCGATGCGGGCAAGGCGCTCTTCGATCAGCTCGGCATCGCCAAGCACCACCAGGTGGGCAGGCCACTCACGGTCGGCCAGGCTGGCACAAAGCTCCGGACCGACGCCTGCCGGCTCGCCACTGGTGATCGCGAGCACAGGAAAATCGTCGGTCACGATGTTCACTCGCGTTCCAGTCGGTAGTCGACGTACGTGCTGTCACGCAACTGACGCAACCAGTCCTCGTATGCGGCCTCGGCCTTGCGCTCACGCAGGATGGCACGCGCCGCGTTCAGCTTGCGCTCTTCGGTCACGTCCTGCACGCGGCGTTCCGTCACCTGAATCAGATGCCAGCCGAAAGGCGAGCGCACCGGGGCGCTGATGTCGCCGGGTTTGAGGGCATTCATCGCACGCTCGAACTCGGGCACGGTGTCGCCCGGATTCACCCAGCCCAGATCTCCACCCTTGGCCGCCGACAGGTCGGCAGAGTTGGCCTTGGCAAGCTCACCAAAATCCGCGCCATTGACCACGCGCTCACGAAGTGCGAGCAGACGGGCCTCGGCTTCGGTATCGGAGAGCACCTCGGAAGTCTTGATCAGGATATGACGGGCACGGGTCTGTTCAAGTTGCTGCGGGCCAGCCGCCGCGCCGCCGCGCTTGTCCACCAGCTTGACGATATGCAGACCGGAGGCACTGCGCAGGACCGGCGACAGCTCGCCCGGCTTCAGGTCGCGCGCGGCATCCGCATAGAGTGCCGGCAACCGGTCGCGTTCGCGCCAGCCAATGTTGCCACCGCTGATGCCGTCGGACGCGTCCGAGGTTTCAGCCGCCACGCGGGCAAAATCCTCGCCTGAACGCAGCCGCGCCATCACCTTCTCCGCACGCTCGCGCAGCCGGGCGATCTGCTCCGGGCTGGCACTTTCGGGCGCGCGCAGCAGGATGTGCGCGAGCTGGAACTCGATGCCGGAGAAGGCATCCGGGTTGTTGGTCAGGAAATTCTCCACTTCCGCATCAGTGACGACCACCTTGTTGTCGACCTCACGCTCGCGCAGTCGGGTCAGCACGATCTCGGTGCGGATCTCATCGCGAAACCGGCTCCAGCTCACGCCATCGCGCTCGAGCGCGGCACGCAACTCGGTCACCGACAGCTTGTTGTTCGCGGCAATGCGGGCGATCGCGCGCTCGAGCATGCCGTCGTCGACACGCAGCGAGGTATCGCGAGCAAGTTGCAACTGCGCACGCTCGACAATGAGTCGCTCAAGCAACTGGCGCTCGAGCACCTCAACAGGCGGCAACTGACCGCCCTGACGCTGAAGCTGGCGCGTCGCCTGTGCAACACGCTCGCGCAGTTGCAGGGCGGTGATCACCTCATTGTTGACGACGGCGACGATACGATCGACCTCGACTGCCTTGACAGCGGCATGAGCCGGCAATGCGAGTGCAGCACAAGACAGGCCAACTGCCACCAGGGCACGGGAACGGGACAGGAATCGGTTCATGGTTTCTCTATGAAATGGGCCGCAAACGGTCATTCGACGCCGAAGACACGGTTACCGCCGGGCTCGTTGATCGTGCCATAGCCCGGCACGCTGCGTTTGATCAGGTTGACCGGACTGGTGCCGATGCTGGCGAGGTCGTTGAGTTCAAGTTGAATGAAGACCGACTTGGTCACATCGTCGGCATCCGTGGCAAAGCGGTGCATCGCCACACGCACGACCCAGCACCCGCCATCGTACTCAATGCCGCCAATCGCTTCGGTCAGACGATCTTCCTTGAGCGAATGCGTGAGGCGGGTCACACCGTACCAGCGCCCGCCAAGTGGCCACTGGCCGGAGATATCGAGGTCACGCAAGGTGTCCTTCGTATAGCGGTAGCTCAGGTTCAGGGTCTTGGCAAAGCCGGGCTGGTAACGCAGCGTGGTGTTGAAGCGCTCGGTACGGTCGTCGCGCGGGTTGTACTGCCACAGGGACTCAAGGGTGGTATTGGCCGCGACACTGCCGCTGAAACCGGCCAGGACGTCGGCCTGTTTGCTGGTGCGCGCGGTTTCGTTCTCAACCAGCGTTCCACTCTCGTCGTAGTAGTTGCTCGTGACGCGCTGATCCTCGAAGTAATAGCGCTGACCAAGCAGAACCTTCATCCACTCCGCACCGGTCTCGGGATTGATCAGTCGCGAGGTTACCGCTGCTGTCAACTGGTTGGCGTTGGCAATACGGTCGCTACCGGAGTAGAGGTTCTCGGAAAAGATCTGAGCAAAGCCAAAGTCATAGGTACTGGTGTCAAACAGCGGGATATCGTCCTGATAGCGGTAGGCCGTCTTCAGGTAGTACAGCCTCGGCTCCAGCGTCTGGATGACATCGCGGCCAAAGAAATTGGCTTCACGCTCGAACGTCATTCCCGAATCGATCGAGAAAATGGGAATCGAGCGGGTAATCGAATCCCGCAGCGTTGCCGTCGGATCGCGGTCTATGTCGTAGCTGGTGTAATGCACGCCGATCTTCGGCGTGATGTAGTAACCGGAACGCTCGATCGGCAGCGACAGCTGTGGATAGGCCACGAAACGGGTGGCGTCGGGGTTGTCCTCGTCCGGGTGTGAAAAATTGACGAACTCGCTGTTCCACGCAAAATTCAGTCCCGCTGGGAGATCAGGGCGCGATGCATTGAGTTGCAACTGCGGCAATCTGCGATACGGCGTGGTGACCGTTTCATCCGGATCGGGATTCAGGGTCTGATAACTCTGCACCAGTGCAGATGCACTCCACCACTCGCTGCCCGTGTAGATCAGACGCCCTTCACGCAGCAGGTTTACTTTGGAGGCGATCGAGATGTTGGAGCTCAGATCTTCGAAGTAATCGTCATCTGAGACTCCGTTCAGGTCGAGCGAGCCATACAGTGCCGGCGTAATCCATTGCTGGTGCTGGAGCGAGCCGAGCGTGCGCTCTTCCCCAGTCTTGTTGTCGCGTGACAACCATTCGGCACTCACGTCGCCGCGATAGGTTTCACCCATGTAGCGCACTTCACCACCGAGCTGAAGCCCGCGCTGGCTCATCCAGCGTGGCGTGATCGTCGCATCGTAGTTAGGCGCGATATTCCAGTAGTACGGCACGGCCAGGTCGAAACCGGTGGTGTTCGAGTAACCGATGGTCGGTGGCAGCACACCCGACTGCCGCTGACCAGCAAGGGGGAACTCCGCCCACGGCATCCAGAACAGCGGTACCCCCTGAAACACGACGGTGCTGTCACGTGCGACACCCATCTCACGATCGTAGTCCAGCGACATGTCCCCGGCCTTGATGTACCAGTCCGGGTCGTCGACGCTGCAGGTGGACCAGGTGGCATTTTCGGCACGGTACTGGTTCTCGCCCTCAAAGTAGAGGACGCTCGCGCGCCCGCCACCGTTGACCTCTCGCGGCGGGTCGCCCGGCTCCAGCGGTTCGCGGGTTCGAACGATCGAATAGCGCGGGGCATCGAAGGAGCCGGTACGCTCACCCAGCACGATCGAAGCCGACGGACCGGACATCTCGTCCCTGCCCTGGCGCAGACGCACGTTGCCTTCGGCCACGGCCTCATCGGTCGGCTCGCGGTAGATCAGTTTGTCGGCGGTCAGCAACATCTCACCGCGCTGCAATTCGGCATCACCATCGGCAACCAGTTCGACCGCGCGGGTGCCGCTGATACGAACCGCGCTGATTTCCGTTGCCCCGGACGCCGGCTTCGTGCCCGACGATGCCGGCTGCGGACGGGTCGGCACGGGTGCAGTCGGCACCGCCTTCGTCGCAGTCGTGGCGGCAGGCGCACTTGCGGCCTTTGCACCAGCGCCAGTCGGCGCTGCCGGCACGCGAGTGGTCGGCGCAACCGGCTCAACCCGCTGCACGGCCTGCGGCTTCACCTCGCGCACCTCGACGCCTGTGCTTGCCGCTGCAGCCGCTTTCGGCGTCGTCTCGGCACCGGATTTCGTGCCCCGTGCAGTAACCGGGTTACGAATCAGGTCCGGCGACACCACCAGCGCCGGCATGTCGGCAGCCATGGCAGAGCCGGACATCCAGCACAACAGTAGCGGAATCAGTCGCATCCGCGTGTTCAAACCCAAGTCTGGCAAAGCGAACCCCAGTCGGCAGAATGTGAGCGACTGCCCGCACAGGCAGCCGTATTGATAAACTCGCGAATTCTACACGAACGATCGCGGAGAACCTGCTTGCCCAGACTCGCCCAACTCCAGCACTGGCTCGACGGCCAGCTTTCCGGCCGCAGCTACGAGCTCAGCCCGGCCTCGGCCGATGCCAGCTTCAGGCGCTATTTTCGCATTCGTTTCGCTGACGGCAGCCCCAGTCTGATCGTGATGGATGCCCCGCCGGCGCAGGAAGACTGCCGCCCGTGGCTGACCATCGCCGGGCTGTTCCGTACTGCCGGCGTGCACGTTCCCGACGTGCTCGCAGAGGACCTGCAACAGGGCTTCCTGCTGCTCTCGGACCTCGGCAATACGACCTATCTGTCTGCATTGCAGGCGCCCGGGTGCGACCAGATGCAGGCCGCCCACCTGTATGCAGATGCAATCGGCTCGCTGATTGCAATTCAGGCCGCCAGCCGCCCCGACGTACTTCCAGAGTACTCCGAGGCGCTCCTCCGGCGCGAGTTGATGCTGTTTCCAGAGTGGTATATCGGCCATCACAAGAAGATGACGCTGGATGCCCGGGACGAGGCCACGCTGATGTCTGCCTTTGACCAGATCATCGCGGCCAACCTTTCGCAGCCCCGGGTATTCGTCCACCGGGACTACCATTCGCGCAACCTGATGAAGATCGAAGACGGCATCAACCCGGGCATCATCGACTTTCAGGACGCAGTGTACGGACCGATCACCTACGACCTCGTGTCCCTGCTCAAGGACGCCTATATTCGTTGGGACGAGGACTTTGCACTCGATATTCTGGCGCGTTACTGGGAAATGGCGCGCCAGCTCGGCCTCCCTGTGCGCGAGGATTTCGGCGACTTCCATCGCGATTACGAATGGATGGGCGTGCAGCGCCACCTGAAGGTGCTCGGCATCTTCGCCCGTCTGTGCCATCGCGACGGCAAGGAGGCCTATCTCCAGGACATGCCGCTGGTAATGGAATACCTGCGCAAGGCCTGCGACCGCTATCGCGCGCTGGGCCCGCTGCTCAAGGTCATCGACAAGCTCGACCCGGTTCCGGTCCAGTTCGGCTACACCTTCTGATGAAAGCCATGATCCTCGCCGCCGGTCGCGGCGAGCGCATGCGACCGCTTACCGACACCTGCCCGAAACCGCTGCTGACGGTGGGCGGAAAGCCGCTGATCGTCTGGCATATCGAACGCCTGCGCGACGCCGGCATCACCGAACTCGTGATCAACCATGCCCACCTCGGGCAGCAGCTTGAAGACACACTTGGTGACGGACAGGCACTCGGCGTTCGCATTTCGTGGTCACCGGAAACCCGCGCACTCGAAACCGCCGGCGGCATCCGCCAGGCCCTGCCCTGGCTCGGTGACGGCGCCTTCATCGTGGTCAATGGCGATGTATTCTGCGACGTCGACTTCACTGCCCTGCAGACGACCGCAGCCAGACTGAACGCCAGCACCGACCTCGCCCACCTTGTCCTGGTCGCCAACCCCGAGCACAACGTCGATGGCGATTTCGCGCTCGATGCGGGACGCGTGCGGACCCACGGCACGCCGCGTCTCACCTTTTCCGGTATCGGCGCCTATCACCCGCAACTTTTCGATGGGCTCACATCAGGCGTTCCAGCGAAACTCGCCCCGCTGCTGCGATCGGCAATGGATGCAGATCGGGTTAGTGGCAGCCTGCACCCGGGCCAGTGGATCGATGTCGGCACCCCTGAACGCCTGCAGGCGCTCGACGCTGCACTCTCCCGCGGTGCCCCCTGAGGCATGCCGCACCTTTTTCCGAATCGGCGGTCGGAGCCTGTGTCGCCGACCCGTGCCATAATTTCGCCATGAATGCTCTGACAGATCCCCTGCACCTGGACACCCTTCCCTTCCGTGCCCGTCGCGAGCGCCTGCTGGCGCGAATGGATGCGGCCGGCGGCGGCATTGCCATCCTGCCCACCGCACCGGAACGCACGCGCAACCGCGATGCGCACTACCCCTATCGCCACGACAGCTACTTCTACTACCTTAGCGGCTTCCGTGAGCCGGAAGCGGTACTGGTACTGATTGCGGGCGATGCGCCGAAGCAGATTCTTTTCTGCCGAGAGAAGAACGAAGAGCGCGAAATCTGGGATGGTTACCGCCACGGGCCGGAAGCGGCCAGCGCGCTGTTCGGCTTCGACGAAGCGTGGACCATCGGCGAACTCGAAAAGCGCCTGCCCGATCTGCTCGCCAACCAGGCCGTGCTGTGGTGCGGACTCGGATACGACAACGAGTGGGACGCGCGGATCATGAGCGCACTCAACGCCGTGCGCGCCAACGCCCGCACCGGCGTCACGCCACCACACTCGGTGCGCGACCTGCGCGCCGACCTCGACGAGATGCGCCTGATCAAGGACGCCAGCGAACTGAACACCATGCGCCGCGCCGCGAGCATTTCCGCCGCGGCCCACTGCCGTGCGATGCAGGAGACCCGACCAGGCCGCTTCGAATACGAGATCGAAGCAGCGCTGCTGCACACCTTCCGCTCGAACGGAAGCCAGGCGCCCGCCTACACCTCGATCGTTGCCAGCGGCGCAAACGCCTGTGTGCTGCATTACGTCGAGAACGAGCGCCGCATGCGCGACGGCGAACTGCTGCTGATCGATGCCGGCTGCGAACTGGACGGCTACGCTTCCGACATCAGCCGGACCTTCCCGGTCAACGGTCGCTTCAGCGGCCCGCAACGGGATGTCTACGAGCTGGTGCTGGCCTCTCAGCATGCCGCACGAGCAGCCATCCGGCCCGGCGCACACTGGAACGAGCCCCACGAAGCCGCTGTCGAGGTACTCGCCCGCGGCATGATCGACCTCGGCCTGCTCCGCGGCAGTTTTGACGAAGTCATGGAAAAGGGCGAGTACCGCCGCTTCTACATGCACCGCACCGGGCACTGGCTGGGCATGGACGTGCACGACGCCGGCGAATACAAGCTTGGCGGCGAGTGGCGCCCACTCGAGCCGGGCATGGTGCTGACGGTCGAGCCCGGCTGCTACATCCGCCCGTCGGCCGACGTGCCCGAGGCATTCTGGAACATCGGCATCCGCATCGAGGACGACGCAGTCGTCACCGCAGAGGGTTGCGAATACATCACCGATGGCGTGCCGCGTGAAATCGATCAGATCGAAGCCCTGATGCGGGACCAGGCCGATGCAGCGGCATGACCTCCTGATCGTCGGCGCCGGCCCGGTTGGCCTGGCACTGGCACTGTTTCTGAAAGACGCCGGACTGGACATCATCCTGGCCGACGCGCGGGCCGCAAATGCGGCCGCCGAGGACCCCCGCATCCTCGCGCTGGCACATGGAACCCGCCTCAGCCTGGAGCAGCTCGGCGTGTGGCAGGGCCTGCCGGCCACCCCGATCAAGACCATCCACATCTCGCAACAGGGCAGCTTCGGCCGCGCCATGCTGCATGCTGCGGACTACGATATTCCCGCGCTCGGGCACGTGATGCCGGCCGGTGCGCTGGCTGGCGCGCTGCGGCGCAAGGTGGACGAAGCCGGCATTCCGGTGCTCGACGGCACCGAGGTCAGCCATCTCGCGCCAGGCGCGGACGACGTCATCGCCAGCCTCAAGGGACGGCACGCCGGCACGCTGTCCGTGCGGCTGGCCGCCTGTGCCGAGGGCGGCATGAACGCTGGCGACGATGACATGGTCGAGCATGACTACCACCAGCATGCGCTGATCTCCCAGGTCGCCGTCACCGGTGGCCACCACAACACCGCCTTCGAGCGTTTCACCAGCGCAGGACCGGCGGCATTGCTGCCCTGCGCACAGGGCTTCGCAGTCGTCCATGTCGTCGCCGCCGACGCCGCCGACAGCCTGCTCGAACTCGACGACCACACCTACCTTTCCCGCCTGCAGGCCATTTTCGGTCATCGCGTAAGCCTGACCGCCGTCAACGATCGACTGCGCTACCCACTGCTGCTGCGCTATCGCAAGACCCCGGTCGGGCAGCGCACGGTGTGGCTCGGCAACGCGGCACAGACCATGCATCCGGTGGCTGGCCAGGGCTTCAACCTTGCCCTGCGCGACGTGCGCGCATTTGCCGACCTGTTGATCGAACGTGGCGACGACCCCGGCAACACAGCGCTGCTGGGCGAATACGGCAGCACCCGTGGCCTCGACCGTCTCGGCACGATCCGCTTCACCGACAGTCTGGTGCGGCTGTTCAGCAACGACATCGCCCCCTTGCGCCACGCCCGTGGCGCAGGCCTGTTCGCCCTCGATCTGTGCCCGCCACTGCGGCACTTCGTGGCCAAGCGCATGATGTTTGGCGCGCGCGCCTGGCCGTAAACCGGGCTGCGGCAAGGCAGCCAAAGCCGGCGTGAAGGGTTGCACCCGCGCCACGCTGCCCCCCAGCGCCCCCGGCATGGGGTAAAATGCCGCTCTTTTCCCGCCCGCCTCAGCCCATGCAGTTCGCCGGATTCACCTTACGCAACAACCTCTTTGTCGCCCCGATGGCCGGTGTGACCGACCGTCCGTTCCGCCAGTTGTGCAAGAAACTGGGGGCAGGCGTTGCCGTATCCGAGATGGTGACCTCGAACTCGCTGCTGTACGGCAGCGCGAAAACCCAGCGTCGCGCCAACCACGACGGCGAGGTCGACCCGATCTCGGTGCAGATCGCGGGCGCCGATCCGGCGATGATGGCCGAGGCCGCACGCCACAACGCCGACCGTGGCGCCCAGATCATTGACATCAACATGGGCTGCCCGGCAAAGAAGGTGTGCAACGTCATGGCCGGCTCCGCGCTGATGCAGGACGAGCCCCTGGTTGCCCGCATCCTCGAAGCGGTCGTGAATGCAGTGCCAAACACCCCGGTCACGCTCAAGTTCCGTACCGGCTGGAACCGCGAGAACAAGAACGCACCGACCATCGCCCGCATTGCCCAGGAGTCTGGCATCCGTGCGATCGCCATCCATGGCCGCACCCGCGCCGACCAGTACATGGGTCAGGCCGAGTACGACACCATTGCACTGGTCAAGTCACTGGTGAACATTCCGGTGATCGCCAACGGCGACATCACCACCCCGCAGAAAGCCAAGTTCGTGCTCGACTACACGGGCGCCGATGGCGTCATGATCGGGCGTGCCGCACAGGGCCGGCCGTGGATCTTCCGCGAGATCGAGCACTTCCTGCGCACCGGCGAAGAACTTCCGCCCCCGCTGGTCACCGAGATTCTTCAGGTCTGCCGCGAACACCTCGCCGACCTCTACGCCTTCTATGGCGAAGAGACCGGTGTGCGCATCGCGCGCAAGCACATCTCCTGGTACACCAAGGGCCTGGTCGGATCGGCGGCTTTCCGCCACACCATGAATCAACTGCCGGACGTGTCGGCACAGCTTGCTGCAGTAGACGAGTTCTTCGGTCGTCTCGCGGAAGCCGACACCCGCCTGCGCTACGAAGAAGAACTGCCTCAGGAACTTGCCGCATGAGCCGCAGCAACGAGATTGCCGATTCCGTCTTCCGTACACTCGATCAGTACTTCCGCGACCTCGACGGCGAACGTCCGGCTGCGATCTACGACATGGTGATCCGCAACGTCGAGCGCCCGATGCTCGAATTCGTGCTGCAGCAGGCCAAGGGCAACCAGACCGTGGCCGCCGACATGCTCGGCATCAACCGCAACACGCTGCGTCGCAAGCTGACCGACTACGACCTGCTCTGATGCACAGGCCGCGCCTGCGGCTGCGAAGCAGCACGCCGTAATGGCGCCGCGCCGCAACACCGATTTCCGATTCAACTCTCCAAGCCAGGCCCCACGATGAAAGTCACCCAAGCCCTGATCAGCGTTTCCGACAAAAGCGGCGTGCTCGAATTCGCCCGCGAACTCGCCGGACTCGGCGTCAAGCTCCTGTCCACCGGCGGCACCGCCAGCCTGCTGCGTGAAGCCGGCCTCGACGTCACCGACGTGGCCGATCACACCGGCTTTCCGGAAATGCTGGACGGCCGGGTCAAGACCCTGCACCCCAAGGTGCACGGCGGCATCCTCGCCCGCCGCGACCTGCCCGAGCACATGGCGACCATCGCCGAGCACGACATCGGCCGCATCGACCTGGTTGTGGTGAACCTCTACCCCTTCCAGCAGACCGTTGCCCGCCCCGACTGCACGCTTGAGGATGCGATCGAGAACATCGACATCGGCGGCCCCACCATGGTCCGCGCTGCAGCAAAGAACCACGGCAATGAAGCCGGCGGCGTCGGCATCGTGACCGACCCTGCGGATTACGCCGACATCGTGACCGAGCTCAAGGCCGGCGCGGGCAAGCTGAGCTACAAGACCCGCTTCGCTCTCGCGGTGAAAGCCTTCACCCACACCGCACGTTACGACTCCGCGATCTCCAATCACCTCACCGCACTGGTCACCAACGAAGTCGGTGACGTGTCGAAGCAGACCTACCCCGAGCGCTTCCAACTCGCCTTCGACAAGGTCCAGAACCTGCGCTACGGCGAGAACCCGCACCAGAGCGCGGCCTTCTACAAGGAGCCGAATGCGCCCGAGGGCTCGATCTCCAGCTACGCACAGCTGCAGGGCAAGGAACTGTCCTACAACAACATTGCCGACGCCGATGCAGCGTGGGAATGCGTCAAGGCTTTCGACACCGGCGCCTGCGTCATCGTCAAGCACGCCAACCCCTGTGGCGTGGCGATCGGCGCTACGCCGCTCGAGGCCTACAAGAAAGCCTTCTCCACCGACCCGACCTCGGCCTTCGGCGGCATCATCGCCTTCAACAGCGAAGTCGATCGTGCAGCAGCCGAAGCCGTTTCCGCCCAGTTCCTCGAAGTGCTGATCGCGCCGTCCTACACGGCTGAAGCACTCGAACTGCTGCGTGCCAAGCAGAACGTGCGCGTGCTCACCTGCCCGCTGGGCAAGCCTGCCGGCGCCTTCGACTACAAGCGCGTGGGCGGTGGCCTGCTGGTGCAGAGTGCGGACGAAGCCCGCATCCAGATCGCCGACCTCAAGGTGGTGACCAAGCGTGCGCCGACCGAAGCAGAGATGCGCGACATGCTGTTCGCCTGGCGCGTCGCCAAGTACGTCAAGTCGAACGCCATCGTCTATTGCCGTGACGGCATGACCATTGGCGTCGGCGCCGGCCAGATGAGCCGCGTGGATTCTGCCCGTATTGCCAAGATCAAGGCGGAGAACGCAGGCCTGCAGATCGCCGGTTGCGTGGTGGCATCGGATGCCTTCTTCCCCTTCCGCGACGGTCTCGACGTCCTTGCACAGGCTGGCGCCACTGCGGTGATCCAGCCCGGTGGCTCGATGCGTGACGCCGAGGTTATCGCCGCTGCCGACGAGCAGAACATCGCGATGGTGCTCACCGGCTTCCGCCACTTCCGTCACTGATCGCCCCAGGAGCAGCACATGAAAGTCCTCGTCATCGGCTCGGGCGGGCGCGAACACGCGCTGGCCTGGAAGCTTGCCCAGTCGCCCAAGGTCACGCGCGTTCTGGTCGCCCCCGGCAACCCGGGCACCGCGCGCGAACCCAAGCTGCAGAACGTGGCAGCAACCGAAGTCGCCGACCTCGTGGCGCTTGCCCGCAGCGAGCAGGTCGGCTTCACCGTGGTCGGCCCCGAGGCACCGCTTGCCGCCGGCGTGGTCGACGCCTTCCGCGCCGCCGGCTTGCCGATCTTCGGGCCGACGAAGAATGCCGCCCAGCTCGAGAGTTCGAAGGACTTCGCCAAGCGCTTCCTGCTGCGCCACGGCATACCGACCGCGAAGTATCAGACCTTCTCAGACGCCGCCGAAGCCCATGCCTACATCGACGCCGAAGGCGCACCGATCGTGATCAAGGCCGACGGCCTTGCCGCAGGCAAGGGCGTGGTGGTGGCGATGACAGCGGAGGAAGCCCACGCTGCCATTGACATGATGCTGCTCGACAACAAGATGGGCGACGCCGGCGCACGTGTCGTCATCGAAGAGTTCATGCAGGGCGAGGAAGCCAGCTTCATCGTGCTGGCTGACGGCAAGAACGCACTGCCTCTGGCCACCAGCCAGGACCACAAGCGTCTGCTCGACGGTGACCAGGGCCCCAACACGGGCGGCATGGGCGCGTACTCGCCCGCCCCGGTGGTGACGCCTGACGTCCACGCCCGCGTCATGCGCGAAGTCATCCTGCCGACGCTGGCCGGCATGACCGCCGACGGCCTGCCCTACACCGGCTTCCTCTATGCCGGTCTGATGATCGATGGCGAAGGCAAGCCACGGGTGGTCGAGTTCAACTGCCGCATGGGCGACCCCGAAACCCAGCCGATCATGATGCGCCTCAAGACGGATCTTGCCGATCTCATCGAAGCAGCCATTGCCGGCAAACTCGATCAGATCGAGGCCGAATGGGACCGCCGGGTCGCGCTCGGCGTGGTGCTTGCCGCTGCGGGCTACCCTGACAGTCCGCGCAAGGGCGACCCGATCACCGGCTTGACACCCGCTGGCGAGGACAGCACACACGTCTTTCACGCCGGTACCGCCGAACGCGACGGTGAAGTCGTCACCTCCGGCGGCAGAGTGCTGTGTGTGACCGCGCTCGGAGACAACGTGAAGGCGGCGCAGAAGGCGGCTTACGATCTCGCGGCAACGATTCAGTTCGATGGCTGCCAGTACCGCCGCGACATCGGCTATCGCGCAGTTGCGCGCAAAGGTTGAATCGGGTCAAACAAGGACATATGCCACGGCGGTATGATCTTTACACGGGTTATGCTTGTAAAGGTGCGGTCTGAATACAGCTGACCGCGACATCCCCATCAAGTGCAGGAAGGAGAAACCGATGACCCTTAAGTTCGAGATCACCAAGTCCGCCGGCGGCGAGTTCTTTTTCAAACTCGTTGGCGAAAACGGCAAGACCCTGGTTCGCAGCGAGGGCTACAACGCCAAGGCAAGCTGTACCAATGGCGTCGAATCGGTCCGCAAGAATTCGACCGAAGACAAGCGCTATGCACAGAAGACCGCATCCGACGGACGTCCCTACTTCAACCTGACCGCCACCAACGGCCAGGTCATCGGCACCAGCCCGATGTTTGCAGACGCAGCCGCCTGTGAGGCCGCCATCGCTGCAATGAAGACCGGCGCTGCTGCTGCGGCCGTAGACGATCAAAGCTGAGAATCAATGACCCCGAGCACCGTCAAGCCCTACTTCACCGATCTTCAAACCCGGATCGTCACCCGCCTCGAACAGTTCGACGGGCAGGCGTTCAAGGCAGATGGATGGGAGCGACCGGGCGGCGGTGGCGGTCTGAGCCGTGTCATCGAGGAAGGCAACTTCTTCGAGCGCGGCGGGGTCAATTTTTCGCATGTCATGGGCGACGGCATGCCGGCTTCGGCCACCGCTCACCGGCCAGAACTGGCCGGCAGGCGCTTCGAGGCAATGGGCGTGTCGCTGGTCCTGCATCCGCGCAACCCCTACTGCCCCACGGTGCACATGAACGTGCGCTGCTTCATCGCCCTGGCCGAAGGCAAGGATCCCGTGTGGTGGTTTGGCGGCGGCATGGACCTGACGCCTTATTATGGCTACGAGGATGACGTCCGCCACTTTCACGCGACCTGTAAAGCGGCGGTCCTGCCGTTTGGCGGTGAGGCCGAGCATGCGCGTCTGAAGGAATGGTGCGACCGCTATTTCTTCCTCAAGCATCGCAACGAACCGCGCGGCGTCGGCGGACTCTTCTTCGACGATCTCGGCGCTGACGGCAAGACCGATTTCGACACCGCATTCGGCCTGACGCGATCGGTTGGCGACGCCTTTGTCGACGCCTATCTGCCCATCATCGAACGTCATCGCGACGCGCCCTATGGCGAGCGCGAACGCGACTTCCAGGCATATCGCCGCGGTCGCTACGTCGAATTCAATCTGGTTTTCGACCGCGGCACCCTGTTCGGCCTGCAATCGGGCGGACGCACCGAATCCATCCTGATGTCGATGCCGCCCATCGTCAAATGGCGCTACGACTGGCACCCCGAAGCCGGTTCGCCGGAAGCCCGCCTCTACGACGTCTTCCTGCAGCCCAAAGACTGGGTGTAAGCACCCCGCAGGGCGCTCGCCCTCGTCAGTTCGGATACACCACTTCCACCGCCTCGGGCGGCAGCCACTCGCGCAGGCTCTCGAGCAGGCTTTCCTCCAGCCGCACGCGCCAGCCGTCGCCAAAAGGCAGTTCCGCCTCGGCCACGGCGTTGCGATAACGCACCTTGACCGGGCAGCCGCCATCGCGGAACGGCGTCAGCAAGGTCTGCAGACGGTCGGCCGTTGCCGCCGCGCCGCCACTCTCGCCCACTTCACCGTTGAGCTTCAGTTGCAGCGCACGCGCGAAACGGCTGCGCGCCTCGCCCAGTGTCAGCAGCTTGTCGGCAATGATGCGGAAACCGCCCGAGAACTCGTCATTGCTGACCTTGCCCTCGATCACCAGCACCTCGTCGGTGACGATCTTGCCGCGGTTGGCATCGAGCACCTCGGAATAGACCGCCACCTCGCGTGGCTGCGTGCCGTCGTCGAGCAGCACGAAGGCCATCTTGCCGCGGTTGCCCACCTTGGTCCGCACCTCCATCACCACACCCGCCATCATGGTCAGGTCGCGCGACGGTTCGATCTGGGCCAGCGTGCGGCGCACGAAGCGGCGCACCTCGCCCTTGAAGGCATTGAAGGGGTGACCGGAGAGGAAGAAGCCGATCGCGGTCTTCTCTTCCTTGAGGCGCTCGCGCTCGGTCCACGGCCTCACCTTGACGAACTCGACCCCCGCCCCTGCCGCCTCGGGCATCATGTCGAACAGGCCCCCCTGCATCGCATTGGCAGCCACCTGCTCGGCGGCCTCCATGGCCAGCGACACGGTCGCCATCAGTTGCGCGCGATCGAGCCCCTTGTGCCCCTCCAGCGTATCCATCGCGCCCGAGCGGATCAGGGCCTCGATGACCCGGCGATTGGCCAGACGACGGTCGACACGCTCGCAGAAGTCGAACAGGTCGCGGAAGGGTGCGCCTTTCTCGCGCGCCGCGATGATCGCGCGCACCGCCGGTTCGCCCACCCCTTTGACCGCACCGAGACCGTAACGGATCACCTTGCGATCGACGGGCACGAAGCGGTAATCGGATGCATTGACGTCGGGCGGCAGCACCTCGATCTTGTTGGCAACGGTATCTTCATAGAAGATCTTCACCGTGTCGGTGTTGTCGAGGTCGGACGACATCGTCGCGGCCATGAAGGCCGCGCAGTAGTGGGCCTTCAACCACGCCGTGTGGTAGGTGACCACCGCATAGGCCGCGGTGTGCGACTTGTTGAAGCCGTACTCGGCGAACTTCGTCATCAGGTCGAACAGTTGCTCGGCCAGTGCCGGATCGTAGCCCTTCTGCTTCGCACCGTCGGCAATCGTGGCGCGGTGCTTGGCCATCTCCTCGGCTTTCTTCTTGCCCATCGCCCGGCGCAGCATGTCCGCCCCGCCAAGGGTGTAGCCGCCGATGATCTGGCTGATCTGCATCACCTGTTCCTGGTACACGATCACGCCGTAGGTCGGCTCCAGGCAGGCCTTGAGGTCAGGGTGGAAGTAGTCGATCTCCTGCTGGCCTTTCTTTCGCAGGATGAAGTCATCCACCATGCCCGAACCGAGCGGGCCGGGGCGATAGAGCGCGAGCACGGCGATGATGTCTTCGAAGCGGTCGGGCGCAAGCTTCTTGAGCAGCTTCTTCATGCCGTCCGATTCAACCTGGAAGATCGCCGTGGTATTGGCATCCTTCAGGATCTGGTAGGCCGCGGGGTCCTTGAAGCCGAGGCTCATCAGGTCGGGGCGCTTGCCGGTCTCGCGCTCCACGTACTGCAGCGCAAGCTCGATAATCGTCAGGTTGCGCAGGCCGAGAAAGTCGAACTTCACCAGGCCCACGGCTTCGACGTCGTCCTTGTCGAACTGCGACACCGGGGTCGCATCGTCGCCATCGGCGATGTAAAGCGGACAGAAATCGGTCAGCTTGCCCGGCGCGATCAGCACGCCGCCGGCGTGCATGCCGACGTTACGCGACAGGCCCTCGAGCGGCAGCGCCAGACTCCACAACTCCTGCACCGATTCGCCGTCATTGCCGTCCTTCATCATGTCGCCGATCTGCGGCTCCATCTCGTAGGCACGGGTCAGTGAAACCGGCTTCGCACCTTCGACCGGCACCAGCTTGGACAGCCTGTCGCACAGGCCATAGGGCAGATCCAGCACACGCCCCACGTCGCGCACCACAGCCTTCGAGGCCATCGTGCCGAAGGTGGCGATCTGGCTGACCGCGTCCTTGCCATAGCGCTCGCGCACGTACTCGATCACGCGATAGCGGTTGTCCTGGCAGAAGTCGATATCGAAGTCGGGCATCGACACCCGCTCCGGGTTGAGGAAGCGCTCGAACAGTAGCGCGTACTCAAGCGGATCGATGTCGGTAATATCAAGCGAATAGGCCACCAGCGAACCGGCACCGGAACCTCGCCCCGGCCCCACCGGCACGCCATTCGCCTTGCCCCAGCGGATGAAGTCGGCAACGATCAGGAAGTAACCGGGAAAACCCATCTGGATGATGGTGTCGGTTTCGAACTTCAGCCGGTCCTCGTAACGCTGACGCTGGCGCTCGCGCTCCTCCGGGTTCGGATAGAGCTGGACAAGCCGGCGCTCGAGGCCGTCCTTGGCCTCCTGCACCAGGAAGTCGTCCAGCGTCATGCCTTCCGGCGTCGGGAACTGCGGCAGGAAATTCTTGCCCAGCTGCACCGTCAGCGAGCAGCGGCGTGCAATCTCGACTGCGTTCTCGAGCGCCTCGGGGAGATCGGCGAACAGCTCGCACATCTCGTCCTGGCTCTTGAGGTACTGCTCTTCGGTAAAGTCACGCGGACGACGCTTGTCGGCCAGCACATAGCCCTGTGCGATACACACGCGGGCCTCATGCGCCTTGAAATCCTCGCGGGTGAGGAACTGCACCGGATGCGTCGCCACCACCGGCAGGCCGAGCTTGTTCGCCAGCACCAGCGCCTGGCGAATATAAGCCTCGGTGCCGGGATGTCCGGCGCGCTGCAGCTCGATATAGAAGCCGCCCGGAAACATGCGCTTCCAGTCGGCCGCCAGCAGTTCGGCGATCTCGGGGTTGCCGTTGACCAGGTTTTGCCCGATATCGCCCATCATGGCGCCGGAAAGGCAGAGCAGATCGCTCGCGGCACCGTCTTCAAACCACGCGCGGCGCAGTTCTGCCCGCCCGCGGTGCTTGTTCTCCAGATAGGCTCGCGTCAGCAGTTCGGACAACTGCCCATAACCGTTGCGGTTCTTGCAGATCAGCAGCACGCGATAAGGCTTGTCGCGCTCGACCTCGTTCTCGATCCAGACATCCGCTCCAACGATCGGCTTGATGCCCTTGCCGCGGCAGCCCTTGTAAAACTTGACCATCCCGAACAGGTTGGCGAGATCGGAAATGCCGAGCGCAGGCATGCCGTCTGCAGCCGCAGACGAAATGGCCTGATCGATCTGGACGATACCGTCCGTGATCGAGTATTCGGTGTGAAGACGGAGGTGAACGAAACGGGGGGAATGTGCGGAACTCATGGGCGCAATTTTACCCGAGCGACGCCATCCCCCCCGTACTAGGGAAGAAAAAGTCCGGTGCCGTCATGCCGCCACCGGACCCAAGTCCAGCTTCAGTCCTTGCCGGGCTCGTCCTTGCGCAACTTGGCCAGCCAGTACTCCATCTGGCGACCCGCCGCTTCACGACCACCCAGCCCGAAGGACAGGGCCACCGCCACTGCAACCGCACCAAAGCCCAGGCCAAAAGCCAGATTGACGATATCGTCAGCAATGCCCATGGCACGCAAGCCCATTGCAATCACCAGTCCGAGAATGGCGACGCGGGCAATGCGTGCCAGCCCGCTTGTATGCTCGCCGCTGGCCCGGTTGATGGCCTCGGCAGCGAGATTGGCGAGCCAGAAACCGGCAACGAGGATCACCGCGCCGAGCAGGATGTCGCCACCGAACTGAACAAACATCGTCACCAGTTCGCTGATCTGACCGAACCCCAGTCGATTTGCCGCTTCCACCACGGCAAACAGCATCGCAAAGAACAGCACCAGGCGCCCCACCAGCGCCGATGCGGTGTGTCCTTCGCCAATCGCGTGCCCAAGACCCAGCTTCGCCGGCAGCAGGTCGAACCCGACGCCTGCGAGCAGTCGCGCAACCAGACCGGACGCGAAGCGGGCAACGAACCAGGTCACGCCCAGAATCACCGCCGCCGCCAGGATATTGGGCACGGCACCAAAAAACTGATCGAGCATGCTGATCGCCGGGGCGGACACGGCCTCGATCTTCAAGGCGTCGAGTGCTGCGATCAGGCTTGGCACGAAGACCAGGATGAATACCAGCACGCCGGCAAGGCGCGACAGTTTCACGGTCTCATCCAGCCCAATGCATGTGCCCAGCCTGTCTGCGCCGGCAGCCGCAAGGAGATTGCTGACCAGCCCGCGCAAGACCCTGGCCACCAGCCAGCCCACGAATCCGATGACCAGCGCGGCAAAGATGTCGGGCACCATCGACAAGGCGCGATCGACCATGCCCTGCACCGGCTCAAGCAGGCCCTGGAGCTGAAAGGCACCGAGAATGGCCGGCAGGAACAGCAGGATCACCAGCCAGAACGCGACATTGCCCATGTTGGCGCTCATCGGCTCCATGCCGGCCTCGGTTGCGAGGCGCTCATCCAGCGTGGTTGTTGCCAGCATCTTGCTCGTGAGCGCCCGAAGGACGGTCGCGAGCACCCAGGCGACCACCGAAAGAATGGCGCCCGCCAGCAGATGCGGCAGGTAGGTGGTGATCTGGGCCAGCAAGGCCGCGAACGGAGACGACAGACTCTCCAGATCGAGGATGTTGAGTACCGCGACGACAGTAATCAGCAATACCAGCCCGAACAAGCCAAGGCTGAGCATCGACTCAAGATCGAATGCCTGCCCGGTGCCGCTCTGAAGCTTCTGGTTGACGCCCGCGACCCGCAATACGCGGCGGCTGCCCGCACGGACAAGGACTGCGGCAAACCAGCCCAGCGCCAGGATGGCAAGCGCACCGAGTATGCCCGGCAGGCTGCCGCCCAAGGTCGATTGCAAGCTCGAAATCAGCGTGTTCTGTTCCATTGTTGTCGATCTCCCTGGTCGTCATGAGATGAGAGGTAGCACACGTGACGCCATTCCGTTGCGCCAAATGCTGCACCGCATCATACCGGGAACATATGCCAGACCCGACAACTTTGCAACAAACACAAACTCACCAAACGACCCGGGCCGCCGCAGACAGGTCAGGGCAACAGAATGCTGGAACCCGTCGTCAGGCGCGCCTCAAGCTCGGTATGCGCACGGGCAGCTTCGCTCAGCGGATAACGCTGGTTGATCTCGATCTTCAGCTTTCCGGTACTCACGACATCGAACAGATCAGCCGCCATTGCGACCAGATCGTCCCGCTCCGCGGTGTAGGTAAACAGTGTCGGACGGGTCAGGAACAGCGACCCCATCTTCGCCAGCAGACCGCAATCGAAAGGAGGGGCCGGGCCGGATGCTGCGCCGAACAGCACCATCATGCCCATGGGCCGCAGGCAGGCCAGTGAATCCATGAAGGTATCCGCACCGATCGAGTCGTAGACCACCGGCACACCGCGTCCGCCGGTGATGGAGCGGACCTGTTCGGCGAAGCGTTCGCGGGTATAGACAATCGGATGATCGCAACCGTGGGCGCGTGCGATCTCGGCCTTTTCGTCCGAGCCGACCGTACCGATCACCGTCGCCCCGAGCGCCTTCGCCCACTGGCACACCATCAGTCCCACCCCGCCCGCAGCGGCGTGGATGAGGATGGTGTCGCCCGGCTGCACGCGATACGTGCGGCGCAGCAAATACTGGGCGGTCAGGCCCTGCAACATCATTGCCGCGCCCTGCTCGAACGAAATCGACTCGGGAAGCGCAACCAGACGGTGTGCAGGAATGTTGCGAACTTCGGCATAGGCACCGAGCGGGCCGCCCGCATACGCGACGCGGTCACCCACCTTGAGTCCATCGACCTCGTCACCGAGCGCTTCGACCACGCCAGCCCCCTCAAGCCCGATGCCCGAAGGCAAGGGGACCGGATACAGGCCACTGCGGTGATAGGTATCGATGTAGTTCAGGCCGACGGCGTGGTGGCGTACGCGTGCCTCACCGGCAGCGGGCGCGGCGGGGTCGAACGACTCCCATTGAAGGACTTCGGGCTTACCAGTCTGATGAAAGCGGATGGCGTGCGGCATGGCGGTCTCCTGGCGGGCGCACCCGCTGCGGAAACCGCCGGATGACGCCTTATCTTACGATCGAAACCCCGATTCTAAACTGAGGACCACGGCCCACGTTGTAATCGAGCAGCGTCTCGCCGTACCCGTTGAAATACTGCAGATGCGCAAACGCGCCGACCCCCGAAAACACGCTCTGGCGCAGCGGATAGGACAGATCGAGCTGCGTGCTGCCCACGCCTGCCTTGCCCTTGCGCAACAATGCGGAAAGCATCAGACCGTCGTCGCTTCCCAAGCGCAAACCGAGCTGGGCGTAGCCTCGGTAATCGGTGATATCGGGATTGTCGTCCTTGTCGATATAACCCCAGACCTTGGGCTCAACGCCCAGATAGGTGCGACCGTTCGGGAAGTAGTAACGGGCATCGATACGCGCAAACAGGGTATCGATACTGCGCGAATCCTCTTCATCGCGCCCGTTGGATTCGTGCTCGTAACCGGCAGCCAGTGCGACCGAATTCCCCTCGCTGGGATCGGACAGCTTCCACTGATAGAACAGCGAAGGCCGGAAACTGGTATCGCGAAACGGCTTGGACTCCGATGAGAGGTCCCACAACGAGGTCTGCGTAAAGCCGAAATACAGACCGCGCACCAGCGGAAAGCTCTCGGCCACGACGCCCTGATCGTCGAACAGACGGTAGCGGAAGCTGATCTGGTAGCGCGCCGACTTCGGGTCGGTGCCGCCGACGACGAAATACATCGGCTCGTGAAAACTCAGCGCGGCAGGGGCTACGGGCTCATCCGAACGCTTCTGCTGGGTCACCGCCCCGGCCTTGGCGACGTTGCCCGCCTGCGCGGACGCGGCAGGTGACCGCAACGCGGCCCCGGAATCGAAAATCAGCCGTGCAGAAGGCGACTCGAGCAGGGAAAGCGTTGCCATGCCGACCACTTCGCCAGGCCATTGGCCGATGTAGCGCCGCTGCGTTTCCCCGAGAGAGCTCGCCCGCACGAGTTCGACCGCAATGCGCGGCCCGCCGTCCGGCAGTTCAACCTGAGCCGGCAGGCGCTCCGGCCACACGCCATCCACCGGCGCACCGATGACAATCAGTTCAAACGACTGCCCGGGCACCACTCGGGGCTCGGGCGACGCAAGCAACCAGCCCCCCGCCTGCGCAGGCGCAACCGCGACCAGCGCAAGGGGAAGCAGGCTGGCCCGCACGAGGCGGGCCACCAGACCGGACTCAGCCACCCTTGGAGCGCCTCAGTTCGGCGGCATCGACCACTGCCAGCGCGGTGATGTTGACCAGGCGACGAACCGTGGCCGACGGCGTCAGGATATGCACAGGCTGTGCAGCACCCAGCAGAATCGGACCAACAGACACGCCGTCGCCGTTCGCCATCTTCATCAGGTTGAAGGAGATGTTGGCTGCGTCGAGGTTGGGCATCACCAGCAGGTTGGCATCTGCCGTCAGCGCCGAATCCGGATGCAGTTTGGCGCGGATCTCGGGCGACAGTGCTGCATCGCCGTGCATCTCGCCATCGCATTCGAGTTCGGGTGCCGTGGTACGCAGTATCTCACTGGCTGCACGCATCTTGCGCGCCGACGTCGAATTCGAGCTGCCGAAATTGGAGTGCGACAACAGGGCGACGCGCGGTTCGATACCGAAACTGCGCAACTCGGCAGCCGCCATCAGCGCGATCTCGGCCACTTCATCCGCATTCGGGTTCTCGTTGACGTAGGTGTCGGTCACCGCAAGCATGCGCTTGGGCAGCAGCAGCAGGTTCATCGCCGCAAACTGCTTGGCGCCCGGCTTGAGGCCGATGACGTCCTGCACCTGTCGCAGGTGATAGTCATAGGTCCCGAACGTGCCGCACACCAGCGCATCCGCATCGCCACGACGCAGCAGCATCACGCCGATCAGGGTCGTGTCGCGACGCATCTTGGCCTTGGCCAGATCCGGCGTCACGCCGTCACGGGCCATCATGCGGTAGTAGTCGTTGCACAGCTCGCGATAGCGCGGATCGGATTCCGGATTGACGATATCGAAGTCGCGCTCGGGCACAAGGTTGAGGCCGA
Source organism: Parazoarcus sp. PS-13 R2A (assembly GCF_057621855.1). Classification (NCBI taxonomy): domain Bacteria; kingdom Pseudomonadati; phylum Pseudomonadota; class Betaproteobacteria; order Rhodocyclales; family Zoogloeaceae; genus Parazoarcus; species Parazoarcus sp. PS-13 R2A. The sequence continues at coordinate 95,727 of NZ_JBYEXN010000009.1, read as the reverse complement.
TCTTCTTGATCCGCATCTCGATCACGCTGGGGCGACCGATCAGGATCGGACGTGCCAGGCCTTCGTCGATGGCCACGCGCGCGGCATGCAGAACGCGCTCGTCTTCGCCCTCGGCGTAGAGTACGCGTTTCTGCTCCATCGGCACGCGCTTGGCTGCGGAGAACACCGGCTTCATGACAATGCCGGTCGTGTACACGAAATCGCTCAGCGTTGCCGCGTACGCCTGCATGTCCTCGATCGGATGGCTCGCAACACCGGAATCCATCGCAGCCTGGGCCACTGCCGGCGCGATCTTCACGATCAGGCGCGGATCGAAAGGCTTGGGGATGATGTAGTCGGGACCGAAGGTCAGTTCCGCGCCGCCATAGGCCGAAGCCACGATGTCACTCTGCTCGGCCTGAGCCAGCTCGGCGATCGCCTTCACGCAGGCAAGCTTCATTTCCTCATTGATCGTGCTGGCGCCCACGTCGAGCGCGCCACGGAAGATGAAGGGGAAGCACAGCACGTTGTTGACCTGGTTCGGGAAGTCCGAACGCCCGGTCGCCACGATGCAGTCCGGGCGCACCGCCTTCGCATCAGCGGGCAGAATCTCAGGATTCGGGTTTGCCAGCGCGAAGATCAGCGGCTGGTCGGCCATATTGGCGACCATCTCGGGCTTGAGCACGCCCGCGGTGGACAGACCGAGGAAGACGTCGGCACCAACGATGGCATCGCCCAGTGTGCGCGCATCGGTGACCTGAGCATAACGGGCCTTCGTCGGCTCCATCTTCTCGTCACGCCCCTGGTAGATCACGCCCTTGGAGTCGCAAACGTAGACGTTCTCACGCTTCAGACCAAGGCTGACCATGAGGTCGAGGCAGGCAATGGCGGCCGCGCCGGCGCCGGAACACACCAGCTTCACGGTGGAGATGTCCTTGCCGACGACCTTGAGACCGTTGATCAGGCCCGCCGACGAGATGATGGCCGTGCCATGCTGATCGTCATGGAAGACCGGAATCTTCATGCGCTCGCGCAGCTTCTTCTCTATGTAGAAGCACTCGGGCGCCTTGATGTCCTCGAGGTTGATACCACCCAGCGTCGGCTCAAGCGAGGCGATGATGTCGATCAGCTTGTCGGGGTCATTCTCGTTGAGCTCGATATCGAACACGTCGATATTGGCAAACTTCTTGAACAGGCAGCCCTTGCCTTCCATGACCGGCTTCGACGCCAGCGGGCCGATATTGCCCAGTCCGAGCACTGCAGTGCCGTTGGTGACCACGGCAACCAGGTTGCCACGGCTGGTGAGTTCACGTGCCTGTGCGGGGTCTGCGACGATGGCATCGCAGGCTGCTGCCACACCGGGCGAATAAGCAAGCGCGAGATCGCGCTGGTTGGTCAGGCCCTTGGTGGGCACGACCGAAATCTTGCCGCGTGTCGGCGCACGGTGATAGTCCAGGGCCGCTGCGATGAAATCCTGATCCATGAGTTCTCCCTCTCGGTACAGTATGGTGTTCTTGTGAACATCCGGACAGGACAATAGGCGCGTGCCCTTGTCCTGCCAATTGCGATCATCCGCAGCGTTTTCTTTTTGCTCTGGCGCGAGCTGCCTTGCCACGGACCGGACCCGACCGGGCCCGCATGCCGAGCGCCCCGGGGAGTAGGCTGCAACGGTCATGAATAACGAGTCGGAAGTTTAGCGCAGCGCTCGCGGCTTGGGCAGGTGTGCCCTGCGCAAAACAGCTATCCGGGATAGGTTTGCCGATTTTTGGCACAATGCCGCAACAACCGGAGGGGAATCGACAATGCGACGCGTGGTGTTCAATCAGAAAGGTGGGGTCGGCAAATCCACCATTACCTGCAATCTGGCAGCAATCAGCGCCCAACAGGGCAAGCGTACGCTGGTCATCGACCTCGATCCGCAGGGCAACTCCACGCAATACCTTCTCGGCGTATCGGGCGACTCGCTCGACAGCACACTCGCCGACTTCTTCGACCAGACGCTCAACTTCAAGCTCAATCCGAAAGCCACCGGCGACTTCATCGTCGCCAGCCCTTTCGACGGCCTGCACGTCATGCCCTCCCACCCACAGCTGGAAGAGCTGCAAAGCAAGCTGGAATCGCGCTACAAGATCTACAAATTGCGCGACGCACTCGACGAACTCGCCGAGGAATACGACTGCGTCTATATCGACACGCCGCCGGCGCTCAACTTCTACACCCGCTCGGCCCTGATTGCCGCCAACGCCTGCCTGATCCCGTTCGATTGCGACGACTTCTCGCGCCGCGCACTGTATTCCCTGCTCGAGAACGTGGAGGAAATCAAGGCCGACCACAACCGCGACCTGAAAGTCGAAGGCATCGTGGTGAATCAGTTCCAGGCCCGCGCCAGCCTGCCACAGAAAGTGGTGCAGGAGCTGATCGACGAGGGTTTGCCCGTACTTGAGCCCTACCTGTCGGCCTCGGTAAAGATCAAGGAATCACACGAACAGGCCAAGCCGATGATCCACCTCGAGCCCAAGCACAAACTCGCGCAGGAATTCGTCTCCCTGCACGACAATCTGGCACGCAAGTACGGCGCCTGAGCGGCGTGGGCCTGCACAGGCCCGCCGCCACTCTGGAACGCACTCAGGCCGGATCGAGCTTGGCCACTGCGAGCAGAAGCCACTTCATCCCCGCCGAGCCGAAGTTCACCTGAACACGGGCGTCACTGCCACCGCCCTCGGCGGCGACGATCACGCCCTGCCCGAACTTGGCGTGGCTCACGTTCTGGCCGATGCGCAGACCGCCGGGCAAACTGGCAAACGCCGGCCGCGGTTCGCGCTGCGTTGCCGCCGGTTTCGCGGACGACGTGAAGTAGGCTCCCCCTGCGCCACCAGTCGCACCGCCAAGCGCCGCACGCGGACTCGGCGGACTGAGCCACTTGGTGAGCCCGGCCGGAATCTCCTCAAGAAACCGTGAACGCAGGTTGTAGCGGGTCTGGCCATGAAGCATCCGGCTCTGCGCGAATGACAGGTAGAGTCGCTCCCTGGCGCGAGTCACCGCCACATACATCAGCCGCCGCTCCTCCTCCAGCCCCTCGGCTTCGAGAATGCTGTTCTCGTGCGGAAACAGCCCCTCTTCAAGCCCGGACAGGAAGACCACATCAAATTCCAGACCCTTGGACGAATGCACGGTCATCAACTGCACCGCATCCGCGCCCTGGTCCGCCTGATGATCGCCGGCCTCGAGCGACGCATGGGCAAGGAAGTCCGCAAGCTGACGGTGCTCGCCGGCATCGGCGGACTCCGCTCCGGGCGCGCCCGCCTGCTGCTCCGCAACGAAGTTGGCGGCCGCATTCAGCAGTTCGTCCAGGTTCTCCAGGCGCTCGCTGCCCTCTTTCTCGCTTTTGTAGTGATCTCGAAGACCGGAGCGGTCCAGCACGTGATCGATGAGTTCGGGAAGGGTCAGCGGCCCGGTATCACGCCGCAGATCCTCGATCATCCTCAGGAACTGACCCAGCGCGGTTCCCGCCTTGCCCGTCAGGTGCGGCACGGTGGCATACAGGCTGGTGTTATAGGTGCGCGCGGCGTCCTGCAGCACCTCGATCGAGCGCGCTCCAATGCCACGCGTGGGAAAATTCACCACCCGCGCAAACGCGGTGTCATCGTCCGGATTGGCGATCAGGCGCAGATAGGCAAGCGCGTGCTTGATCTCCTGGCGCTCGAAAAAGCGCAGGCCGCCATAGACGCGGTACGGAATACCGGCCGAGAAAAGGCGGTGTTCCAGCACGCGCGACTGCGCGTTTGAACGGTACAGCAGCGCAATCTCGGCGCGGGAACGTCCATCGCGCACCAGGCCCTGTATTTCCTCCACGATCCAGCGTGCCTCGTCAGAGTCGGCATAGGCCTCGAACACACGGATCGGCTCGCCCGCCCCCTGGTCGGTCCACAGATTCTTGCCCAGGCGGTGCGTATTGAAGCGGATGATCGCATTCGCCGCATCCAGGATATTGCTGTGCGAGCGATAGTTCTGCTCGAGCCGAATGACGTTCTTGACCTGAAACTCGCGCTCGAAGTCGCGCATGTTGCCCACTTCAGCGCCACGAAACCGGTAAATGCTCTGGTCGTCATCCCCCACGCACAGCAAGGCCGCGCCGCCCTCGGCACCGTCTGCTGCCAGCAGCTTCAACCACCGGTACTGCAAGCGGTTGGTGTCCTGAAACTCGTCGACCAGGATGTGCCGGAAGCGTCGCTGATAATGGCGACGAATCGGTTCATTGCGTTCGAGCAACTCGTAAGTGCGCAGCAGCAACTCCGCAAAATCCACAACAGACTCGCGCTGGCACTGTGCTTCATACTCCTGATAGAGCTGAACGCGCTGCTTTGTAAAGTCGTCCCAGGCTTCGACGGCATGGGGGCGGTTTCCCGCCTCTTTCTGGCCGTTGATGAAGTGCTGGAGCTCACGTGGCGGAAATTTTTCGTCGTCGACATTCAGCGTCTTCAGCAAACGCTTGATTGCGGCCAGCTGATCGGCAGAGTCAAGGATCTGGAACAGTTGCGGCAGCCCGGCATCACGGTAATGGGCGCGCAACAACCGGTTGCACAGACCATGGAAGGTGCCGACCCACATGCCACGCGGACTGACCGGCAGCATCGCACCGAGGCGGGCGAGCATCTCCTTTGCCGCCTTGTTGGTGAAGGTGACCGCCAGAATGCCGGACGGGTCGACCTGGCCGGACTGGATCAGCCAGGCAATGCGCGTGGTCAGGACGCGGGTTTTTCCAGAGCCGGCGCCCGCGAGGATGAGGGCATGCTGAGGCGGCAGGGTAACGGCCTGAAGTTGTTCGGGGTTCAGATTGGCAAGCAGTTGGGACATGAGTTTTCCTTTACTGCCGCCATTCTAACCGCTGACCTTGCACAGCCCGCTAGCGCCGGGCAGGAGCGTGCGAGCGCTCACCTCTATAACTAACGGAATAGTGTTGCGATTTTGAGACAGGCGCTTGATCCCCTGTAACTGCTACGATAGGCTTGAATTGTGCACAGCAACAAATTGATGAACTTTTTCACGGTTTATTTGCCAGACACCCACTAGAATGGTTCATAAGAAGCCATCGTTACTTAACGCAGCACAGCATACGGAGCGCAAAGCACAGGCCCACAAGGCCCCTAAAGCGCACGCAGGCCTACCCCGGCCATACGGAGAACACAGATGAAAGCACCCAAACTACTTCCCTGGTACGCCCGCAAGGCCGGCGTCCCCATCGAGCGCGCCAATTCCCTTTGGCGCAAGGCAGTCCGCGAAGCCACCGCCGAGACCGGCTGGGTTGGCAACGCAGAGTACTGGGGTGCAGCCATCGACATATTCCTCAACCTCCTCGACGCCGAGAAGGAAACCCTGTGCACGCCCTGTGTTACGCCCATTCTTCGCAGCCAGCAGCGCATGTGGAACATGCCGCTGACAGCGATGGAAGACATGTTCAAGGCCATGTCGGCCAACTGGCAGCGCCAGACCGAGATCAAACCCCAGAAGGCGGCCTGACCGGTACGAATTCGAGCGCAGCGCCCCAGCGGCGACGCCCACCCCCTCCCTCCCTCTCCTTCATCGGAGATTTGGCATCCGGCCCCTCCGCCGGGTGCCATTTTTTTTGCCGAAGCGCGTAGAAGGCCGGCTTTCCTGCGCCGGACAGGCAAAGGATTTGGCACTCAGACCCGACTGCCCGAGCGCCAGCACCGGGCTTCGCGATATACTTTCGCGTTTTCAACGCTTTGAGCGCACGCACCCCGCCCATGCAGGACAAATACCAGCCCGCCGCCGTCGAAACGGCCGCCCAGCAACACTGGGATGCCACCTCGGCCTTCCGTGTATCCGAAGATGCCAGCCGTCCCAAGTACTACTGCCTGTCGATGTTCCCTTACCCGTCGGGCAAGCTGCACATGGGACACGTGCGCAACTACACCATCGGCGACGTACTGGCGCGCTTCCACCGCATGCGCGGCTACAACGTGCTGCAGCCCATGGGCTGGGACGCTTTCGGCATGCCCGCCGAGAACGCGGCCATCCAGAACAACGTGCCGCCCGCCAAATGGACCTACGCCAACATCGATTACATGAAGACCCAACTCAAGCGCCTGGGCTTCGCCATCGACTGGTCGCGCGAAATCGCCACCTGCACGCCCGAGTACTACCGCTGGGAGCAGTGGCTGTTCACCCGTCTGTACGAGAAGGGCCTGATCTACAAGCGCCTCGGCACGGTGAACTGGGACCCGGTCGACGACACCGTGCTCGCCAACGAACAGGTCATCGACGGCCGCGGCTGGCGTTCCGGCGCGCTGGTGGAAAAGCGCGAGATCCCCATGTACTACATGAAGATCACCGCTTACGCCGACGAACTGCTTGAGGCGCTGGATGGCCTGTCCGGCTGGCCGGAGCAGGTCAAGCTGATGCAGAAAAACTGGATCGGCCGCTCGGAAGGGGTCGAGGTGCACTTCCCCTACGACCTGTCGACCATTGGTGCATCCGGCGTACTGAAGGTGTTCACCACCCGCGCCGACACGCTGATGGGCGCAACCTACGTCGCGGTCGCAGCCGAACACCCGCTCGCCACACAGGCGGCTGCAGGCAACGCTGAACTGGCTGCCTTCATCGAAGAGTGCAAGCGTGGCGGTGTCGCCGAAGCCGACCTCGCCACCATGGAAAAGAAGGGCATGCCCACCGGCCTGCGTGTGGTGCACCCGATTACCGGCGAATACCTGCCGGTGTGGGTCGCCAACTACGTGCTGATGGGCTACGGTGAAGGCGCGGTGATGGCGGTTCCAGCCCACGACGAGCGTGACTTTGCGTTTGCCACCCGTTACAAACTGCCGATCACGATGGTCGTGCGCTCCACCCGTGACGCCTACGAACAGACCGTATCGCCGTGGATCGACGCCTATGCCGAACCGGGCCGACTGGTCAATTCCGGCAAGTACGATGGTCTGCATTTCCAGGATGCGGTCGATGCCTTCGCTGCCGACCTCGAAGCCAAGGGCCTGGGCAACAAGCGCGTGCAGTACCGCCTGCGCGACTGGGGCATTTCGCGCCAGCGCTACTGGGGCTGCCCCATCCCGATGGTCCACTGCGACGACTGCGGTGACGTGCCCGTACCTGACGAGCAGCTGCCGGTAGTTCTGCCCGAGAACGTCGAAGTGACCGGCCGCGGCTCGCCGCTGGCCAAGATGGCCTCGTTCTACGACTGCAGCTGCCCCAAATGCGGCAAGCCGGCCAAGCGCGAGACCGACACCATGGACACCTTCGTCGAATCGTCCTGGTACTTCCTGCGCTATGCCTGTGCTGACAGCACCACCGCAATGGTCGATGAGCGCGTCAATTACTGGGCGCCGGTAGACCAGTACATCGGCGGCATCGAACACGCCATTCTGCACCTGCTCTACTCCCGCTTTTTCACCCGCGCCATGCGCGATTGCGGCCTGGTGAACGTGTCCGAGCCCTTCGCCAACCTGCTCACCCAGGGCATGGTGGTTGCCGAAACCTATTACCGCGACCTCGACGGTGGCAAGAAGCAGTGGATCAACCCGGCCGACGTCACTGTCGAACGTGACGAGCGCGGTCGCATCGTTGCAGCCAAGCTCACCAGCGACGGCCTGCCGGTCGTGATCGGCGGTGTCGAGAAGATGGCGAAGTCGAAGAACAACGGCGTCGACCCGCAGGCCCTGGTGGACCAGTACGGTGCGGATACCGCACGTCTGTTCACCATGTTCGCCGCCCCGCCCGACCAGCAGCTCGAATGGTCCGACTCCGGTGTCGAGGGTGCGTCGCGCTTCCTGCGCCGGGTATGGAACCTCGGCCACGTTTTCAGCAGTGAAATGCGTGCAGCACTGCCGGCCCAGCGCCAGATGGCAGCGGGCACGCTGCCGGCGGCACTGGCCGACGTTCGCCACGAGATCCACACCCACCTGAAGCAGGCCAACTACGACTTCGGCAAGCACCAGTTCAACACCGTGGTGTCGGCGGCGATGAAGATCCTCAACGCACTCGAAAAAGCGCCGCGCGACAACGCTGCGGCGCACGCCGAGCTGACCGAAGAGGGTCTCTCCATCCTGCTGCGCCTGCTGTCACCGATCACGCCCCATATCGCGCATGCGCTGTGGAAGGACTGTGGCTACGGTGAGGACATCCTCGCCGCAAGCTGGCCCGAGCCACTCGAAGCAGCACTCAAGCAGGACGAGTTCGAACTGATGGTGCAGGTCAACGGCAAGCTGCGCGGCAGCATCAAGGTTGCCGCAGCCGCCAGCAAGACCGAGATCGAAGCGCTCGGACTGGCCTCCGAAGCCGCACAGAAGTTCATGGAAGGGAAGCCGCCGAAGAAAGTCGTCGTCGTTCCCGGCCGCCTGATCAATATCGTGGTCTGAGGACGCACTCATGCACTCCAACTCTGCCCGTCGCCGCCTGCTCAAAGCAGGCGCGGCACTCGCAGCCTCAGCCATGCTTGCCGGCTGCGGCTTCCACCTGCGCGGGCCTCAGCCCCTTGCCTTCTCCACCCTGCATGTCAGTGTCAGCCAGTTCTCCGACCTTGGCTCCGCGATCCGCCGCAAGGTGGAACACAGCGGTACAACGACGATTACCGAGGATGCGAGCAAGGCCGAAGCCAGGCTTCAGATTCTTGCAAACGAGCGTGGCCGCGAAATTCTCAGCCTGACGAGTTCCGGGACGGTACGCGAGTACCAGCTTACGCAGCGTATCCGTTTCCGCCTCATCGACAGCAAGAACACCGAGCTGATCCCGCCCACGAACATCTCGGGGCAGCGCGAGTACACCTTCGACGATGAAGAGGTGCTCGGCAAGGAGCAGGAAGAAACGCTGCTCTATCGCGACATGCAGGCCGATCTCGTGCAGCAGATCATGCGTCGCCTGGCGGCCTATCGCCGACCCCAGTGAACCTCAGGCCAGACCAGCTCGCAAGCCAGCTCGACAAGCCGCTGGCGCCGCTCTGGGTGCTTTTCGGCAACGAGCCCCTGCTCGTGCTCGAAGCCGGCGATGCAATCCGGGCAAGCGCCAGGCGCCAGGGCTTCTCCGAACGTGAAACGCTGGTCGTCGGCCAGGGTTTCCGCTGGGAAAGCCTGACCATGGCAGCCGGCAACATGTCGCTGTTCGGCGGCGAAAAGCTGGTCGACCTGCGCATTCCCACAGGCAAGCCGGGCCGCGAAGGCGGGGACGCACTGCAACGCTACCTCGCCCACTTGCCTGCGGGCGTGCTCACCCTGGTCACGCTCCCCGAACTCGACTGGCAGACGCGCAAGACAGCCTGGTTCAAGGCACTCGGCGAGCACGGCATCATCATCGAGCTCAATGCGCCCGAGCGCGAACGCCTCCCTGCCTGGATCGCGCATCGCCTTGCCGCCCAGCAGCAGTCTGCCGACCCCGAGGCACTGAGCTTCATCGCGGACCACGTCGAAGGCAACCTGCTTGCGGCCCACCAGGAGATCCGCAAGCTTGGCCTGCTCCACCCGGAAGGCAAGCTCAGCCTCGAACAGATTCAGGACGCCGTCCTCAATGTTGCACGTTACGACATCGACAAGCTGCGGCAGGCGGTACTCGAAGGCGACCCCGCGCGTTGTGCGCGACTTCTGGAAGGGCTGAAGGGAGAAGGCGCCGCACCGCCGCTGATCCTGTGGGCGCTCGCCAACGAAACCCGCAGTCTCGCCAGTCTGCGCGCCGGGCGCGATGCGGGGCAGCCGCTCGCCGCGCTGTTCAAGAGCGAACGCATCTTCGACAACAAGCGTCAGCAGGCACTCGGCCGGGCGCTGGAGCGCCTGAACCAGTCCGGGCTGCGCGCCGCGCTGATGCACGCTGCGCGCATCGATCGCATGATCAAGGGGCTGGTCGCTGGCGATGTCTGGGACGAGTTTCTGCAACTGGCGCTCCGGCTCGCCCGCCGATAAGTTCAGTGAGCGGATTGCACAAGCGAACCACACGAAGCGCTTTCAATGCTTTAATTCCTGTTTGGCTCTAGCGCTGCGAAGATACAGATGGACATCCAGAACTACATGCAAACTCTCGGACGGCAGGCCCGTGCGGCATCCCGTCTGCTGGCTGCGGCTTCGTCCGAGGCCAAGAACACTGCCCTGCTGGCCATGGCAGCCGACATTCGCGCACGCGCCGCCACCCTGCTTGCGGCCAACGCACAGGACCTTGAAGCTGCGCGTCGTGCCGGTCTTGAGCCGTCCATGATCGACCGCCTGACGCTCACTGAGAAGGGGGTCGAAGCCATCGCCATCGGCCTCGAACAGGTCGCGGCCCTGCCCGACCCGGTCGGCGAGATCACCGACGTCAAGCGCCGCCCCTCTGGTATCCAGGTTGGCAAGATGCGGGTACCGCTCGGCGTCATCGGCATCATCTACGAAGCCCGTCCAAACGTGACGGCGGACGCTGCCGCGCTGTGCCTCAAGTCTGGCAATGCTGCCATCCTGCGCGGCGGCAGCGAGGCCCTGCACTGCAACCAGGCGATTGCCGAATGCGTGCGCAACGGACTCGCCGCAGCCGGCCTGCCCGAACATGCGGTACAGGTTGTCGACACCACCGACCGCGCTGCCGTCGGCGCCCTCATCACCATGCCCGAGTTCGTGGACGTGATCGTGCCGCGTGGTGGCAAGGGCCTGATCGAACGCATCTCGCGCGAATCCAGGGTTCCCGTGATCAAGCACCTCGATGGCAACTGCCATGTGTACGTTGATGACGAAGCCGATCCGGCGCGTATCGTACCGATCGTCGAGAACTCAAAGACCCAGCGCTACGGCACCTGCAACACCGCCGAGTCGCTGCTCGTTTCGCGCACCGTGGCCGACCTCTGCCTGCCCGCCATCGGCACCATGCTCGCCGGCAAGGGCGTCGAGATGCGCGCCTGCCCGGAATCGCTAGCGCTGCTGACAGAGGCCGGCATTGCCGCCGACAAGCTCGTGGCCGCGACAGAGCAGGACTGGAGCGAGGAGTACCTCGGACCAATCATCGCGGTGAAGATCGTTGCCGGCCTGGATGAAGCCATCGAGCACATCAACACCTACAGTTCGGGGCACACCGAGTCGATCCTGACCGAGAACTACACGAACGCCATGCGCTTTCTGCGCGAGGTTGATTCGGCCTCCGTCATGGTGAATGCGTCCACGCGTTTCGCAGATGGTTTCGAATACGGACTCGGCGCGGAGATCGGAATTTCGACCGACAAGATTCACGCCCGCGGCCCCGTCGGACTTGAAGGCCTGACCAGCCAGAAGTGGATCGTTTTCGGCAACGGAGAAATCCGCCGCTGATTGCGCTCGAAGCACTATCGGACCGTTTATCGAACGGATAGCATTGGAACGCCCGTCATTGCACGGGCGTTCCGCTTTCAGCCCCGTGATCGACGGCGCATCCGCACTCGCTGCGGGGACGGCGCCAGCACCCAGGTAACACGATGCCCACACGGCAAGCCCGACAGCACGCATTCGCCGCCGTGCTGAACCTGCCCTTCGGCAAGTTCGGCATCCGCATTGCCGGCGATAGCGTCACCGAGATGGTATTCCTGCCGCCAGACACACCGGTGCAAGCACCGTGTTCGCCGCTTGCTGCAGCCGTCGCAGACCGCATCCGCGCCTGGATCGCTGCGCCACAACAGGCACTGGTGCTCCCCCTCGCTGCGTGCGGCACGAGCTTTCAGTGCCGGGTGCGAGCGGCACTGCAGGCCATCCCGCCGGGCGAGGTGCGCACCTACGGCGACGTTGCCCGCATGCTCGGCAGCGCCCCACGCGCCGTCGGACAGGCCTGTGGCGCCAACCCGTTTCCGCTGGCTGTCCCCTGCCACCGCGTTGTCGCAGCGAACAGCATCGGCGGCTTTGCCAACGCCCGCGACGGCTATCTGATTGCGGCCAAGCGCTGGCTGCTGAACAACGAAATGCAATGAGCCGGACACCTGCGCCCCCCCTGCCCGACACCTTGCGTGATGAGCTTGACGCCTTCGTCGACACCCTGTGGCTGGAACACGGACTGGCGCGCAACACCCTTTCCGGCTACCGCAGCGACCTCGCCTTGTTCGGCAAGTGGCTCGCTGCGCGCGGCATTCCCCTTCAATCGGCACCGGCAGCCGAACTGAGCGCCTACCTGGCCGAATTCAGTCTGCGCGCCAAGGCCACCAGCCAGCGCCGGCTGCTATCGGCCTGGCGGCGTTATTACCGCCATCTGCTGACGCAGGGCCGCATCAGCGAAGACCCCACCCTGCAACTGGATTCACCCCTGCCCTCCGACCGTTTTCCAAAGACCCTTTCGGAAGCCCAGGTCGAAGCCCTGCTTGCCGCCCCCGACACCGACACCGAACTCGGCATCCGGGATCGCTGCATGCTGGAAGTATTGTATGCATGCGGCCTGCGCGTTTCCGAATTGACCGAGCTCAAGCTGTTCGCAGTCAGTTTGAACGAGGGGGTTATCCGCATAATGGGTAAAGGCAGCAAGGAACGACTCGTTCCGCTCGGTGAAATTGCTTCCGAATGGATCGCCCGCTACGTTGGCGGCGCCCGCAACACCTTGCTCGCCGGACGCAATTGCGATGCCATTTTTGTCACCCGGCGCGGCAGCGGCATGACAAGACAGATGTTCTGGCGGATCATCAAGCAATACGCCGTGCAGGTCGGCATTCCGGCACAGCGTATATCACCGCACACGGTTCGACATGCATTTGCCACCCACCTGCTCAATCACGGCGCCGATCTGCGGGTAGTGCAAATGCTGCTCGGGCATGCGGACATTTCGACCACACAGGTTTATACGCATGTCGCCCGCGAACGCTTGAAACAACTTCATCAACTTCATCACCCGCGTGCCTGAACCATGAGACTGGCCGATCTTTTGCCAACTCGCAGCCATTAATGACCGTCACGCGATATTGCCGTCATCAGGAAATCCGATCATGAGCAAAATTGAAAGACACGCACCGGAAACGCCCGCAACCCGCTTCTTGCGACAGCACGGGATCGCTCACTCCGATCACCTCTACGAATATGAAGAGCACGGCGGGACGGAGGTCTCTTCACGTGAATTAAATGTGTCCGAACACGCCGTAATCAAGACCCTGATCATGGAAGACGAAAACGGCCAGCCGCTTGTCATGCTCATGCATGGGGACAACAAGGTTTCAACCAAGGAACTGGCGCGACAGACCGGCCACAAGCGCATCGAACCGTGCAAACCGGAGGTCGCCAACCGCCACTCGGGTTTTCTGATCGGCGGAACCTCGCCTTTTGGCACCCGCAAGAAAATGCCCGTTTACATGGAAAAATCGATTCTCGACCTGCCGCTGATCTATATCAATGGCGGCAAGCGCGGCTATCTGGTCGGCATCCACCCGCACGATCTGATTCGCGTATTGCAGGCCCAGCTTGTTCAGGTTGCAAACTGAGCGCTTTGCACCGGTCCTGGCGCGGACGAATTGATACCTGCAAAACGCAAATTAACCGGATTTCAGAAAAAACGTTTTATTTTCAGCATGGTTTGCTGTCAGAATACGCCCGTGCAATTGCATTAAACAGCAGGATCAACATCCCCACATTCAAGGTGTGGACATAAGCCGGAGAGAAATCATGGAACTTGGCAATCTGTCGCTGACCGAATTGCGCCGCCTGCAATCGAAAGTTGAAACCGAAATTCGGCGCCGCAGCGACACTGCGCGACGCGACCTGATCAAGCGCATGCAGAAGATGGCAGCCGAGCAAGGTCTGTCGCTCGATGACGTGCTCGGCACGTCGAGCCCGGAGAAGGGTGCGGCAAAGCCGGCTAAGGCAGCCAAAGCACCGAAGGCGAAAAAGCCCGCCAAGGTCAGCGTCATCAAGTATCGCAACCCGGCCAACCCGGATCAGGGCTGGAGCGGTCGCGGCCGCAAGCCGCAGTGGGCACTCGACTGGCTCGCGCAAGGCAAGTCGATCGAAGAACTCGCGGTCTGAGAATTCACGCAAATTCAAACCCGGCTACGCCGGGTTTTTTTACGTCCCTCTATTTCAGCTCATTCCAGGCGGCAGGGTAACGCCTTCCCTTCCGCGCTGAATGAATACGCCAACCCGACGCACACCTTTCATCACACCGATCTTAGCGATGCGAATCTTTACCCACGGCGCACCGAACTCCTCGAACAGCAGGTTCACGACGAATTCGCCAAGTGTCTCGATCAGATTGAAGTGGCGCTCGGCCAATTCCCCCCGGATACGCTCGATCACTTCCGCATAATTGATCGTATCCGCAATGTCGTCCTGCTCCGCGGCGGCATCGGGCACCCCGAAGGTCAGATGCAGCTCGACTGTCTGCGGCGCGATCTTCTCTCGCGGATAGATGCCCACCCAGGCCTGCACCCGCAACTCTTCGATGAAGATGAAATCCATGTCGTTTCCCGATTAGAATCGCCGCAATTCTAGCCGGATGCTCAGGCTGCTTGCGCACGATGTGTGGCGCGAATCACAAGACCACCTGAACTCAGGGGTCACGGAGAAATGATGTCTGTCCTGCTTTTGCTTGTTGCTGCCTACCTGCTCGGCTCCATTCCTTTTGCGCTGGTTTCCAGCCGTCTGTTCGGCCTGCAGGATCCGCGCAGCTACGGTTCGGGCAACCCCGGCGCGACCAACGTATTGCGCAGCGGCAACAAGGCCGCGGCAGCCGTCACCCTGATTGGCGACTGCGTCAAGGGCTGGGTTGCGGTATCGATTGCACTCAAGCTGGGCTTCACTGCACCTGAAGCGGCGCTTGCCGGCTTTGCCGCCTTCCTTGGCCACGTATTCACGATTTTCCTGCGCTTCAACGGTGGCAAGGGGGTCGCCACCGCACTTGGCGTACTGGCCGGGATCGACTGGCGGATTGCGCTTGCCTGCCTTGCAGCCTGGCTGCTGATCGCCGCTGCGAGTCGATACTCGTCGGCTGGCTCGCTTGGGGCAGCCATTGTCTCGCCGATTGCCGGCTACCTGCTGCTGGGCGCAAATCCGGTCATCGCCGTGCTGCTTGCCATGAGCGCGGTGCTGATCTGGCGTCACGCCGCCAATATCCAGCGTCTGCTGGCCGGCACCGAAGGCCGGCTGGGCAGCAGCAAGAAAGGCTGAGTTACCCCCACTTGCCAGCCTCAAGAACTACCCTCCGGCTGGCGTCAGCAGTTCTGCGAGCGGCCAGCGCGGCCTGATCCGCACGCCAGGCGCCTGCTCCGGACGAGCACCGCCAGCGAGACGCAACGCGCCCGCAAAGGCAATCATCGCGCCGTTGTCGGTGCACAGCGCAGGTTCGGGGTAGTACACCCGGGCCCCGCGGCGGCGCGTCGCGCTATCGAGCCCCGCACGCAACTGCACGTTGGCACCCACGCCACCTGCCACGACCAGCGACTTCAGCCCCGTCTGCTTCAATGCCGCCAGCGACTTCGCGGTCAGCACTTCCACTACCGCCTGCTGAAAATCCGCGGCCAGATCCGCCGCCCACTCGGCTTGCCATCCGGGCCCCGAGACCACATTAAGAACGGCAGTCTTCAGGCCGCTGAAGCTGAAGTCCAGGTCTCCCGAATGCAGCATCGGCCGCGGCAGCTTGAAGCGCCCGGGGGTCCCCTGCAGCGCCAGCGCAGCCAGCTGGGGGCCGCCCGGATATCCGAGCCCGATCAACTTCGCCGTCTTGTCGAAGGCCTCGCCTGCGGCATCGTCGAGCGATTCGCCAAGCAGCGTGTAGGCACCGACGCCGGTCACCGCCATCAACTGCGTGTGCCCGCCCGACACCAGCAAGGCGACAAAGGGAAAATCCGGTGGGTCCGCAGCAAGCAGTGGCGACAGCAGGTGCCCCTCAAGGTGATGCACGGGGAGCGCCGGAATGCCGGCCGCCATCGCCATCGACTCGGCCACGCTCGCACCCACCAGCAAGGCGCCTGCAAGACCGGGCCCTGCCGTGTAAGCGATGGCGTCTATTGCTCCGATATCGAGGCCGGCCTCGGCCAGGGCCTGCCGCACCAGGACGGGCAGACGCCGGATGTGATCGCGCGAGGCGAGTTCGGGCACGACCCCGCCGTACAACGCGTGCAGATCGATCTGCGAATGCAGGCTCTGCCCAAGCAAACCCGCCTCGGTGTCATACACAGCAACGCCTGTTTCGTCGCACGATGTCTCGATACCCAGTACCTTCATTCCCTGCATTCCCGGTCGTCAATGCGCCATTTTACCTTCCGGCGAGGGCTTTTTCGGCAATGAAACACACCAAGATGCTTGCCAGAGTCTGACTAACCCGCTATATTTGCGATCTTTCTGCCCTCCAGACACTCAAGGAAGTAAGCAATGCCGGGTATCCGCGTCAAGGAAAACGAGCCGTTTGAAGTCGCTATTCGTCGCTTCAAGCGCACGATCGAGAAGACCGGTGTGCTGACTGAGCTGCGCTCGCGTGAGTTTTACGAAAAGCCCACCGCCGAGCGCAAGCGCAAGCTGGCCGCCGCGGTGAAGCGCAATCACAAGCGCCTTCGCAGCCAGACGCTGCCGCCGAAGCTCTACTGATCCCGCACCGGTTTTTTACCGGTTGCCTGCACGCCGGGCGAAGATCTTCATGATCTTCGCCCGGCGTGATATTTTTTCTGTTCGATGATTCCTCAGTCTTTCGTTCAGGATCTGCTCGCCCGCGTCGACATTGTCGACGTCATCGAGCGCTACCTGCCTCTCAAAAAGAGTGGCGCGAATTATTTCGCCTGCTGTCCGTTCCACGGCGAAAAATCAGCCTCCTTCTCCGTCAGTCCAAGCAAGCAGTTCTATCACTGCTTCGGTTGCGGCGTGCACGGGAGCGCAATTGGCTTCCTGATGGAGTACAGCGGCCTCGGCTTCGTTGACGCGGTCAAGGAACTTGCAAACCAGGCCGGGGTTCAGGTGCCGGACGACGGCAAGCCGGGCCAGAACGCACTTGACGACGGCAATGCCAAGCTCGTCGATGCCATGGCAGAAGCTGCGCGCTTCTACCGGGATCAGCTCAAGCACGCCCCCGAAGCAATCGACTACCTCAAGCGCCGCGGCCTCTCCGGCGAGGTTGCCGCCCGCTTCGGCATCGGCTTCTCTCCCGATGAGTGGCAGGCACTCCAGCGCGTCTTTCCCGACTATCAGAGCAAGCACCTGGCTGAAGCCGGACTGGTCATCGACAACGACCAGGGCCGGCGCTACGACCGGTTCCGCCACCGGATCATGTTTCCGATCCACGACCGGCGGGGCCGCATCATCGCCTTTGGCGGCCGCGTGCTCGACAGCGGCGAACCCAAGTACCTCAACTCGCCGGAAACGCCGCTGTTCGAGAAAGGACGCGAACTCTACGGCCTGTACCTGGCGCAGAAGGCCATTCGGGACGCCAGCTTCGCACTTGTCGTCGAAGGCTACATGGACGTTGTTGCGCTTGCCCAGTTCGGCGTAGACAACGCGGTCGCCACCCTTGGCACGGCGACCACCCCCCACCACATCACCACCCTGCTGCGCCACACCGACCGCATCGTATTCTGCTTCGACGGCGACGCCGCAGGCCGCCGGGCCGCATGGCGCGCACTCGAGAACGCACTCGAAGTGCTGCGCGACGACACCACGCTCGCTTTCCTGTTTCTGCCTGCCGAACACGACCCCGACTCCTTCGTGCGCAAGGAAGGCGCAGACGCCTTCCGCAAGGCCGCCGCGAGCGCATCGCCGCTGGCCAGTGTATTGCTACAGGAACTCAAGGAGCGCTGCGAACTGGACACCGCAGAGGGACGTGCGCGCCTGATCCATGAATCGCGCCCGCTGGTCACGCGCATTGCCGCACCGATGCTCCGCCTGCAAGTTATCAAGTCGATTGCCGAAGCCGCCGAGATGACGCAGACCGAGGTTGAGCTTGCGTTCGGATTCAAGCCGGCTGCACCACCGCGACAGAGCTTCCAGAAGCAGGACTTCAAGCGCGGACCGCGCCGGACCGAGCCGCTTCGCCCACAAGGCCGACGCAAGCCGCCATCGACCATCGGCACCCTGCTGCGCCTCATTCTGCAACACCCCGAGCGCGCAGCACGACTGCCGATCGACCTCATCCCGGACGACTCCGCAGAGGGCCGCGCGATGATCGCCATCATCGACCTGGTCAGCCTCGGCGAACCGATCCCGGCCGGCGGACTTGGCGCACTGATCGAACGTTTTCGCGACACGCCGCACGGCGACACGCTGGCCAGACTGGGAACGGAACAGGACGAATCGGAGTTCGAAGAGTCCGTTGTCGAAACCCTGTTCGAGGACACCTTGCGCAAGCTGCAAGGCGACGCAATTGCCCGCGAGATCACCGAACTGCTGGAACTGTCGAAGCAGGGAGCGCTCTCAGCGGGTGACCGACACCGCCTGTCTGAACTTCTGCTGGAAAAACGGAACCTTGCCAGCGCAGGCAAAGTCTCAGATCTATAGTATAATTTTCGGTTTACCCATTTATTTCGCCCTGATTCGAGGAGTGCCATGGCACGCGAGAAAGCCAAGGATACGCGCAAGGACAGCCCGAAAGGTCGCACTGCCAAGGCCAAGGCCAAGGACAAGCTCGCGCTGATCATCGAAAGCCCGGAAATTGCGCCGCTTGATGCCGAGGTCCGTCGCACGCGACTGAAGACCCTGATTACCCTCGGCAAAGAGCGTGGCTATCTCACCTACGCCGAGATCAGCGACCACCTTCCTGACGATGTCGCCGATGCCGAGCAGATCGAAGGCATCATTGCAACGTTCAACAACATGGGCATTCAGGTCTACGACGCAGCCCCCGCTGCCGAAGATCTGCTCATGTCGGACAACGTCGCCTCCACGGTGGACGAGGACGTCGCCGAGGAAGAAGCCGAGCAGGCACTGTCGACCGTCGACTCCGAATTCGGCCGCACGACCGACCCTGTGCGCATGTACATGCGTGAAATGGGCACCGTCGAGCTGCTGACGCGTGAGGGCGAAATCGAGATCGCCAAGCGTATCGAGGACGGCCTCAAGCACATGGTTCTGGCCATTGCTGCGTGCCCGACCACGATCGCCGAGATGATCGACATTGCCGACAAGGTCATCCGCGAGGAGATGCGCATCGACGAAATCGTCGATGCCGTGATCGACCCGAACGCGCCGACCGCCGAAGAAACCGCCGCCGCGGCAGCCGAGGCAGCTGAGGAAAGCGCCGACAGCGACAGCGACGATTCGGACGACAACGACAACGACGACGACAGCGACGACGACAGCGACGGCGACAGCGAAGGCGCAGCCAATGCAGCGTCGCTGCTGCAGCTGAAGACCGATGCGCTGGCCCGTTTCGAAGCCATCCGCAGCCACTACGAGCAGATGATGAAGGTGCTCGCGGACAAGGGCTCGCAGGACAAGGCTTACCTTGAGTACCAGCAGCTGATCTCTGAGGAACTGATCAACATCCGCTTTACCGCGAAGTCGATCGAGCGTCTGTGTGACTCCGTTCGCCGCATGGTTGAGCAGGTGCGTGGCCACGAGCGCCACATTCTGCAGCTGTGCGTCAATCGCGCAGGCATGCCGCGTCAGCACTTCATCAAGATTTTCCCTGGTCACGAAACCGACTCCGACTGGATCGACAACGAGCTCGCCTCGAACAAGAACTATGTCGACGCCCTGTCGCGCGTACATCCGGCGATCACCGAAGAACAGGCGAAGCTGCTCGACCTGCAGGACAAGATCGGCATCCCGCTGAAGGAGCTGAAGGACATCAACCGTCAGATGTCCACCGGCGAAGCGAAGATGCGCCGCGCCAAGCGCGAGATGACCGAAGCCAACCTGCGCCTCGTGATCTCGATCGCCAAGAAGTACACCAACCGCGGCCTGCAGTTCCTCGACCTCATTCAGGAAGGCAACATCGGCCTGATGAAGGCCGTCGACAAGTTCGAATACCGTCGCGGTTACAAGTTCTCGACCTACGCCACCTGGTGGATCCGTCAGGCCATCACGCGTTCGATCGCCGACCAGGCACGCACCATCCGTATCCCGGTGCACATGATCGAAACGATCAACAAGATGAACCGCATCAGCCGTCAGATCCTTCAGGAAACCGGCGCCGAGCCTGATCCGGCAACGCTGGCCGAAAAGATGGAGATGCCGGAAGACAAGATCCGCAAGATCATGAAGATCTCCAAGGAGCCGATCTCCATGGAGACGCCGATCGGCGACGACGACGACTCGCACCTTGGCGACTTCATCGAGGACACCGCAACCCTGGCGCCTGCCGAAGCTGCGATGTACTCGGGCCTGCGTGATGCCACCGGTGAAGTGCTCGACTCCCTGACCCAGCGCGAAGCCAAAGTGCTGCGCATGCGTTTCGGCATCGAGATGAACACCGACCACACGCTGGAAGAAGTCGGCAAGCAGTTCGACGTCACCCGCGAGCGGATCCGTCAGATAGAAGCGAAGGCCCTTCGCAAGCTGCGTCACCCGAGCCGTTCGGAGAAGCTGCGCAGCTTCCTCGACAGCGACGCGTAACACGCTATCGCCTGTCAGGTACCCCTGACAGGTAAAAGGGCCTCTAGCTCATGCCTGGTTAGAGCAGCGGACTCATAATCCGTTGGTGCTGGGTTCGACTCCCAGGGGGCCCACCAAAGAATCAAGGGGTTAGAGATCATTTCTCTAACCCCTTTTCTTTTTTGCGGCATTCTTGCTGCAATAGAACCGTTGCTGGCGATACCTGCCCTCGCACGAACAAGGCGGAAGATGGCAGGATCACGGGTCGGACCGCACGAGTCATCGCAATCAGGCCTTCAACGCCGGCTGAGTCGCGCTTCACTGGCTCTGACTTACTTTCACTCGCACAGGAGATCTGGAGATGTCGGCATGAGGACCAACCTGCAAGTGCCCTTTGCTGAAAAGGATGAGGCCAAACAACTCGGCGCGCGCTGGGATCCGAAAGGTCGCGTGTGGTACGTCAAGGACGCAGCCGACCTGACGCCTTTTGCGCGATGGCTCACGGCCTCCGCACAACAGCCGAAGCCTGCCTCTGGCGCGAAGCCGGATGCCCGTGGCCACACGCAGCCGTCCCCTGTACTCAACACCGGCGCTGGGTTTTTCGTGCTGGCGTGCGACTGCCTTCCATGGGAAGGGTGCGCGAAGTGCCAGGACGCGATTAAGAAGCACGGCTGGGGCGCGTGACGCCAGCCTCACCGCAGCCATGACGACTGAAGCGCCCCAGTGGCGGAGCGTGGCACAACCGCCATCAACCGCCAGCGCATGCATCAGGCCACAGCCAGCTGTCGTTCAAGGGCACACGGATGTCCGGTTTTCAGGGCGCGGCCCCGCTTTCTCAGGCAGCGAGAAAGTCGGCACCCGGCACCGGACGACCCAGCAGATAGCCTTGCAACTCGTCACACCCGAGCTCCACGAGCTGATTGCGCTGCGCCTCCATTTCGACGCCTTCGGCAATCACCCGCATCCCCAGGCTGTGGGCAACCGCGATGATGGCGGACACAATCGCAACCCCGCTCTTCCCTGTCAGCATGGCGCGCACGAAGGTCTGATCGACCTTCAGTGTGTCGATAGGGAAGTGCTGTATGTACGCAAAACTCGAATAGCCAGTACCGAAGTCGTCCAGCGCAATCGTGACCCCGAGCCCCTTCAGACGCCTGAGCATTTCCTCGGCCTGATCCACCTTGCCCATCAGCATGCTTTCAGTGAGCTCCAACTCCAGCAGCGCCGGATCGAGGCCCGTCTCTTCGAGAATGGCCGCCACCCTCTCGGGCAGGTTTGCAGAACGAAACTGCCGTGCCGAGACGTTGACCGCCACGCGCAATGGCCGGCCCTCAACCTTCCAGGCCAGCGCCTGCTCGCAGGCTGTCCGCAACACCCATTCGCCGATCCGCTCGATCAGGCCGAGGTCCTCCGCCAGCGGAATGAAGCGTGCGGGCGAGATCGCGCCAAGCTCGGGGTGCGTCCAGCGCAACAAGGCCTCCGCGGCAATGACCTGGCCCGTGGTAGCACTTGCCTGCGGCTGGTAGGCCACTGACAGCTCGCCGTTCCCCAGCGCGTGGCGCAGCGCCTGCTCGAGCATCAGCCGGTCCTGCACCTGCTCATTCATCTCCGAGGTAAAGAAACGTATGGCATCGCGCCCAGCCGCCTTGGCCTGATACATCGCGATGTCAGCACGCTTGAGGAGCGTCTCGTCCTCATCACCATCGCGCGGAAAGAGGCTGACCCCGATGCTGGTCGTGACAAAGAACTGCCGACCTTCGATTTCGACCGGGGCGGTCAGAATCTGCTGCAGCCGGCACAGCACCGCATAGGCCTGCTCCTCACCATCGAGATCGGGAAGCAGCACGACGAACTCATCGCCCCCCTGACGGGCTGCCGTATCGCCGTCCCGGAGCACGCTCCGCAAACGTTGCGCAACCTCGCACAGCAGCCGGTCACCCATGCGATGACCGAGGTCGTCATTGATGCGTTTGAAGTGATCCAGATCGAGATAGGCAACCGCCAACACACACTGGTGGCGCTTTGCGGTGATGATCGCCTGCTCCAGCCGGTCATCCAGCAAAGCACGGTTGGGGAGGCCGGTCAGTGGATCGAAATGCGCCTGATGCTCGAGTTGCTGAAGATAGCGCATGCGCTCGGTGACATCCTTGATCACCAGTACCACGCAGTCGCTATCCTTCCCCCGAACCGGTTCAATCGCGCACTCGGACCAGAAACTCGCCCCGTCGGCCCCGACCCCTTCGAGTTCGAGCACCGACTCGCGCAGGGAACCGAGCGCGCCCTCCAGCGCCGCGACGCCACCCCGATCGAGAACGCCAAGCACGTCCGACGTGCGCCCGATGAGTTGCTCCCGCGACAGCGCAAGGATTTTCTCGGCGGCCGGATTGACATCGCGAATCACGAAAGCACCGTCTTCGGCATGCAGGATGAGCACGCCGTCACGTGTCGTCTCGATCGCACGCTCGCGCAGGATCAGCGCACGTTCTGCGGCCTTGCGCGCCACCTCGCTGCGCAGGCTCATCAGACCGTAGCCAAGATCCTCCGCCAGCTCCTTGAGCAGTGCGACACCACCGCGATCGAGGTCGCGAACGCTGCTTGCGCCGATGGACAGCACGCCCAGCAGGCGCTCTCCTCCGTGCAGCGGAAAGGCAATCATGGCCTCGCACCCATCCTGCACCGCGGCATCCCTCAACACCGGATCGAAGTCCTCGCCTGATGTCAGGTGCACCGGCTCGCCCGCCTGCAACGCACTCAACGCTGGTGCCCGTTCCAGCCCCTCGCCCTCATCCAGCACCGCGCACAGCCGCCGCCCTTCGCCTTCCGACGCAACACGCCTGAGTCTGCCGTCGGCCTCCACACAGTCGATCATGGCCAGCCGGAACCCACCTGTATGCACCAGAATGCGACAGATGGCTGAGACCAGGGCCGACTCGTCCTCGGAATGAACGAGCGCCTCGTTCCCTCTGCTCAGGGTACGGAGCGTGCGCTGCAAACGCAGCATCGGCCGCATCACCATGCGCTCTATGGTGACTTTCAGGCCGACCATCAGAAAGACAGCCATCAGCACCATGGCCACGCCAACGGCGTAGCGCAGCCGCACCGCGCTGCGGCCAAACTCCTCGACGTAGCCACTGGCGCCCACGACCCAGTCCAGCGACTCGCTGTGCTCGAACGCCACCAGCTTGCTGCGGGGTTCGGTTTCTCCACGCTCCAGGTTCTGCCAGTCGTAGGCGATCACACCCTGCTGACTAGCAAGCATGTTCGAGACGAGTTGCTCGCCGACATCATTGAGTGGAGACCGGGGGTCATCGCCCTTCTGAAGCGGGTGGGAGATGAAGTGGCCGTAACTGGACCCGGGATTGGCATCGACGACGTAGAGATAGCCACTCTCTCCGATGACAAACGTTCGCAGCCGCTCACGCAAGGGTTTCAGGGCGCGGATGAGATCCACCCCGACCGCCATCGCGCCAACCAGCCGCCCCCCGCCATCACGCGCAGGAAGCACCTCAAGCAGATAGTGCCGATCCCGGATCATGACCCGGCCACGCCAGCGCTGCCCGGCTTCGAGCAAACTGACGGATGCGGGCTCAAGTTGGAGAACCGGCGCCACCACGTCATCCCCCCACTGCGTCGAGGCGATGACGCGAAATCCGTCGCGTTCGCGAGAGAGCACGGCCGCGAGCGTGCCGCGCAGATCACCGCCATAGCGCGCCAGCTCGGCAGACCGCTCACTCACCGGCACGCCGTCGATGAAGAACTCCGGCGCACTGCCTGCCTGCGGCGTCCCCGAGTAGGCGCCCCCAAAGCGCAAGGCCATCGCATCGGCAAGCTGGGTAAGGCCGTTCCCGAGCGTGGCGAACTGCGTCTCAATGAGATCGTGCGCCAGGCGGCTCAGGGCCTTGAGCTGCCGTTCGGCCTCGGCGCCGGACTGCTGCACCAGATAGCGGTCTCCCATGACGAGAACCGGCAGCATGACGATAGCGACGATCACGATGACGATCGCCAGCAACTTGCCACGGAGTCCTTTATGCGAGGTCTGAACCATCAAATATCCATTCATTTACCGCTTTGCACTGCATCTTACCCATTTTGGGGCATCGGCAGCGACGCAAGAAAGGCTTATTCCTCCTCAAAGACCATGATCGCAACAGTGCCGGGAGCGCCACACGACCAGCGAGTGCGGTAAGCTCGGGCGCCAACCCGAATTTTCCCGTTCAGATCCATGTCTTCCGAGTTCGAGCTGATCCACCGCCACTTCACCCGCCCCACGGCGCATACCGACCTTGCCGTCGGCGATGATGCGGCACTGATGCGCCCGCGCCCGGGCATGCAGCTGGCGGTATCGACCGACATGCTGGTGGCCGGCACGCATTTCTTCCCCGACACCGATCCGCACGATCTTGGCTGGAAGACGCTTGCGGTGAACCTGTCAGATCTAGCCGCCATGGGTGCGGAGCCGCGCTGGGCCTTTCTTGGCCTGACCCTGCCGGGCGCCGACGACACCTGGCTCGCGGCGTTTTCGGCGGGCCTGTTCGCCTGCGCATCGCACTACGGCGTTGATCTTGCCGGCGGCGATACCACACGCGGCCCGCTCACACTGAGCATCACCATCCTTGGCGAACTCCCTGCCGGCAAGGGCATCACGCGAGCTGGCGGTCATACCGGTGACGATATCTGGGTCTCCGGGCAGCCCGGACGGGCCGCACTCGGGCTCGCAGCCCTGCAACACAGGATAGACCTCGGCCCGACCGGACGTGAGCACTGCATTCGCGCCCTGCTGCACCCCACCCCCCGGGTCGAACTCGGCCTGGCGCTGCGCGGCGTCGCCAGCGCCATGCTCGATGTCTCGGATGGCCTGCTCGGCGATCTCGGCCATATCCTCGAGCGTTCGGACTGTGGCGCCGAAATCGACATTGCCCTGCTCCCTCTGGCCGAACTGCGTGCGACGGGGGCCGACGAGGCCCAGGCGCGGCGTGCGCTGCTCGCCGGTGGCGACGATTACGAACTGCTGTTCTGCACCCCCGCCGAGCGCCGTGACACCGTGCACAAGATCGCGCATGAGCAGGGCATTGCATTGCACCGCATTGGCCGCCTCACCAGCCGCCCCCGCCAGTTGATGCTGCGCGAGACCGATGGCCGCCTGCTTTCTCCCATGCTTTCCGGATACGACCACTTTGCCTGAAACACGCCCCACCACGCGCTTGCTGCTGAGCCACCCGGCCCATTTCATTTCACTCGGATTCGGCTCGGGGCTCTCGCCCAAGGCCCCGGGCACGGCCGGCACACTGCTGGCATGGCTGCTCTATCCCTTGCTGCGCACGCCGCTGTCGGAAGCGACCTTCCTCGCGCTGGTGTGCGCGCTCTTCGTTGCCGGCATTCTCGCGGCCGAGCGCACCGGACGCGCACTCGGCGCCTCCGATCACGGCGCCATCGTCTGGGACGAAATGGTCGCGATGTGGCTCGTCCTCGCCTTCACACCCGCAAGCCTGATCTGGCAGGCCGTTGCAGTGGCGCTGTTCCGCCTGTTCGACATCACCAAGCCACCGCCCATCCGCTGGGCCGACAGCCGGGTCAAGGGCGGTTTCGGGGTCATGCTCGACGACCTTCTTGCCGCGGGCTACACCCTGCTCTCGCTTGCCGTACTCGTTGCGATTTTCGGCGCCTGAACCCATGGACAACACGCTAGAACAACTCTCGGCCCGCGTCGGCGAGGCCCTGACCCGCAAGGGCTGGATGCTGGGCACCGCAGAATCCTGCACTGGCGGCTGGATTGCCGAGGTCGTCACCGCCACGGCGGGCAGCTCGACCTGGTTCGACCGCGGCTTCATCACCTACTCGAACGCAGCGAAGATCGACATGCTCGACGTCGGCACCGGGACGCTCGCTGCGCATGGCGCGGTGAGTGAAGCCACGGTTGCGGAGATGGCTGCCGGCGCCCTGAAGCACAGCCTTGCCAGTATTACCGTCGCGGTTTCAGGTATTGCCGGGCCCGGCGGCGGCAGTGCGGCGAAGCCGGTGGGCACGGTTTGCATCGCCACTGCGCTGCGCCGGGGCGATGTATTCCCCACCACCCGCCACTTCGACGGCGACCGCGAAGCCGTGCGGCGGCAGACCGTCATCGCCGCACTTGAAGAGGTCCTTCGCTTTACCGATTCGGACAGCAGCATCTCAGCAAGCTCTGTGCCATAATTCGCGTCTCACTCAGGAAGGACCACTCATGGACGACAACAAGGCCAAGGCGCTTGCCGCCGCGCTCTCTCAAATCGAGAAGCAATTCGGCAAGGGCTCGATCATGCGGATGGGCGACGGCAGTATCGAGCGCGACATCCAGACCGTCTCCACCGGCTCGCTCGGGCTGGACATTGCCCTCGGCCTGGGCGGCCTGCCGCGTGGCCGTGTAGTCGAGATCTACGGTCCGGAATCGTCCGGCAAGACCACGCTGACCCTCCAGGTCATCGCCGAAATGCAGAAGCTCGGCGGCACCGCATCCTTTATCGACGCCGAGCATGCGCTCGACGTGGGCTACGCCGAGAAACTCGGCGTCAACATCGACGACCTGCTGATTTCCCAGCCCGACACCGGTGAGCAGGCGCTCGAAATCGCCGACATGCTGGTGCGTTCGGGCGGCGTGGACATCGTCGTCATCGACTCCGTCGCCGCACTGACCCCGAAAGCCGAAATCGAAGGCGAGATGGGCGACCAGCTGCCGGGCCTCCAGGCACGACTGATGTCGCAGGCGCTGCGCAAACTGACCGCCAACATCAAGCGCACGAACACGCTCGTGATCTTCATCAACCAGATCCGGATGAAGATCGGCGTCATGTTCGGCAGCCCCGAAACCACCACCGGTGGTAACGCGCTCAAGTTCTACGCTTCGGTCCGCATGGATATCCGGCGTACCGGTGCCATCAAGAAGGGCGACGAAGTCGTTGGCTCCGAAACGCGCGTCAAGGTCGTCAAGAACAAGGTCGCGCCGCCGTTCAAGGAAGCGCACTTCGACATTCTCTACGGAGAAGGCATCTCCCGCGAAGGCGAGATCATCGACCTCGGCGTGACTTACAAGATCGTCGACAAGTCCGGCGCCTGGTATTCGTACAACGGCGACAAGATAGGCCAGGGCAAGGACAACTCACGCGAGTTCCTGCGCGCAAACCCGGCGCTGGCTCGCGAAATCGAGAACAAGGTTCGCGCAGCGGTCGGACTCGGCGAAATGGCCGCGCTCGGTGGCGCGGCACCCGTCGCTTCCGAAGCCTGATCTCCGCCCCGTCCGGACGCTGACCCCTGATGGGCGAGCCGAGTCTGCGCGAACGCGCGCTGCGCCATCTCGCCCGTCGGGATCACTCGCGGGCGGAGCTTGCGCGCAAGCTGTCTCCATATGGCAGCGCCGAGGAGATCGAAGCCGTACTGGTTCGCATGAGCGAACTCGAACTGCTCTCCGACACCCGTTTTGCCGAAGCGTGGGTTCGCAGCAAGGCTGCCCGGTTTGGCAGCCAGCGGCTGCGCCACGAGCTCGCGAGGCGTGGCGTATCGAAGGACTTGATCGACGAGGCCATCGAGAGCGAATGTGTGGAATCCGAACTCGACCGCGCCCGTGCAGTGTGGCAGTCTAGATTTGGCCTCGCACCTGACGATCGCCGCGAATGGGCGCGCCAGGCGCGTTTCCTGCAAACCCGTGGTTTTTCCACTGACGTGATCTGCAAACTGTTGAAAGAAGCCCCCGATGAGTCTGCTTAAGGTCACCGGCCTGCAAAAGCGCTACAAGGCGCGCACAGTCGTCCATGATGTTTCGTTCGAGGTTGGCTCGGGCGAAGTGGTCGGCTTGCTGGGCCCCAATGGCGCAGGCAAGACAACCTGCTTCTACATGATCGTAGGTCTGGTGCGCGCCGACGGCGGCGAGATTACGCTCGACGACGCACGCCTGACCGATCTGCCGATCCACGCTCGCGCACGCCTGGGGCTGTCCTATCTGCCGCAGGAAATGAGCGTGTTCCGCAAGCTCACGGTCGCCGAGAACATTCGTGCAGTGCTCGAGCTCCGCGGGCTGCCGGTGGCGCAGATCGACGAACGCCTGGAAGAGTTGCTCGAAGAACTTGGCATTGCGCACCTGCGCGACAACACCGCCATCTCGCTGTCAGGCGGAGAACGCAGACGGTGCGAGATTGCACGTGCGCTTGCCACCGACCCGCGCCTCATCCTCCTGGACGAGCCTTTCGCAGGGGTCGACCCGATCGCCGTACTCGACATCCAGAAGATCATCCGCTTTCTGAAGGAGCGCAACATCGGCGTGCTGATCACCGACCACAACGTGCGCGAGACGCTCGGCATCTGTGACCGCGCAACCATCATTACCGACGGCCGCGTGCTTGCCAGCGGCAAGCCGCCCGAGATCATCGCCAACGAACAAGTGCGCCAGGTCTACCTCGGCGAACACTTCCGCCTCTGATTCCGGCACGCCCCCGACTGGCATCATGAAACCAACCCTTCAGCTCAAGCTCTCGCAGCACCTGACGCTCACCCCGCAGCTGCAGCAGTCCATCAAACTGCTGCAGCTCTCCACGCTCGAGCTCAACCAGGAAATCGAACGCTTTCTGCTGGAGAACCCGATGCTCGAGCGTGAGGACGGCGACGGCAGCGACTTCGCACCGTCCGCTGTCGGCAACGATGCGCAGCCCGCAACCGAGACCCCGCGCGAGACCAGCACCGAGACCACCCAGGAAGCCGAGCCCCGAAACGAGAACGAATCGGCCGACTTTGACGAAGGCATGGACTGGTCAGGCACCGGCAGCGGCGCCAGCAGCAAGAGCGACGACGACGAGGACAGCGACTTCCAGGAATTCCAGGCCGCAGGCACCTCGCTGCGCGACTATCTCGATCAGCAGGTTGCCCTGTCCCCGCTGACGGACCGTGACCGCATGCTGGTGCGCTTCATCATCGAAGCGCTCGATAGCGACGGCTACCTGCACCAGGAGCTCGAAGACCTGCTCGAACTGCTCCCGCCCGAACTCGACTACGACCTCGACGACCTCGCGATTGCCCTGCGGCACGTGCAGCAGCTCGAACCGGCGGGCATTGGCGCACGCACCCCCCAGGAGTGCCTCGGCCTGCAGCTGCGCGCCATGCCTGCAGGCAGCTGCCGCGACCTGGCGCTGGTCATCGTCGAACAGCACCTCGAGCTGCTGGCCGAACGCAACTTTGCAAAGCTCAAGCGCCTCACCGGGTGCGACGACGACGCCCTGCGCGATGCTCAGGCGCTGGTGTGCCGCCTCGACCCGCATCCGGGCTCGCAGCATTCCAACGAAGAAACCCGCTACGTCCTGCCCGATGTCGTGGTGCGCAAGATCCGCAACCGGTGGACGGTGTCGCTCAACGCCGAAGCCATGCCGCGCCTGCGCATCAACCAGCTCTACGCCAGCCTGCTGCAGCAGAACCGCGGCCAGGGCGGCGGTCTGACCGGCCAGCTGCAGGAAGCACGCTGGCTGATCAAGAACGTACAACAGCGCTTTGATACCATTTTGCGTGTATCTCAGGCCATCGTTGACCAGCAGCGACAGTTCTTCGATCATGGCGAGGTGGCAATGCGTCCATTGACCCTCAGGGAGATCGCGGACCAGCTCGAGCTGCATGAATCAACCGTATCGCGCGTCACCACCCAGAAGTACATGGCGACGCCGCGCGGCGTATTCGAACTCAAGTATTTTTTCGGCAGTCACGTTGCCACCGACACCGGTGGTGCGGCTTCTTCCACAGCGATTCGTGCCTTGATTCGCCAGCTGGTGGACGCCGAAGACAGAAAGAAACCCCTGTCCGACGCAAAGATTGCCGATCTGTTGGGCCAGCAGGGTATCGTGGTCGCGCGGCGCACAATCGCCAAATACCGCGAATCACTCAATATCCCGCCGGTCAGTCTGCGTAAAACGCTTTGATACCAAGAGGAGTTAACATGAATCTCAACATCACCGGACACCACGTTGAAGTGACACCGGCCATCCGCGAGTACGTCTCCGGCAAGCTTGACCGCGTGATCCGTCACTTCGACAACGTTACCAGCGTGAACGTGATCCTTTCCGTTGAGAAACTCGACCAGAAGGCTGAAGTCACCGTGCACGTGCGCGGCAAGGACATTCACGTCGAAAGCGCCGACGCCGACCTCTACGCTGCCATCGATGCGATGACCGACAAGCTCGATCGCCAGGTGCTCAAGTACAAGCAGAAGAGCACCGATCACCACCACGACTCGCACAAGCACCAGACTCCCGAGGCGTGATTTTTCACCAGGCCTTTCGGACCCGGGTGAAGTTATAATCCGCCGCTCAATTTGGCGGTCCGGCTTTGCCCGGGCCTGAGAGACCTTTCAGCGTTGCGTCCGCTCCGGCGGCGTTGCGTGAGCCCCAAAGCGCATGAGCCTCATCTCCCAACTCCTGCCACTTTCGAACGTGGTTGCCGACCTCGACGCCAGCAGCAAGAAGCGCGTCTTCGAACAGGCCGGCCTGTTGTTCGAAAACAATCAGGGCATCGCCCGCAGCATGGTGTTTGACAGCCTGTTTGCGCGCGAACGCCTTGGATCGACCGGCCTCGGCCAGGGCATTGCCATTCCCCACGGCCGCATCAAGGGCCTGAAGGACGCAGCCGGCGCGTTTCTCCGTCTAGAAGCCCCGGTGCAGTTCGATGCGCCCGATGGTCGTCCGGTGAACATGCTGTTTGTCCTGCTGGTACCCGAACAGGCCAACGAAACCCACCTTCAGCTCTTGTCGGAGCTGGCGCAGATGTTCAGCGATCGCAGCTTCCGCGAACAGCTGCAGGCCGCACCCGACGCACAGGCGCTCCACACCCTGTTCAACGACTGGGGTACCGATGCGACAAACGAGCCTCTCGCAGCTGTATGAAGACAACCGCGAACGTCTGCAGCTGACCCATGTCAGCGGCAGTATCGACGCGGTTCTCTCTGTTGCCGAAGAGCGCATCTGGCCAGCCGACCTGATTGGCCACCTCAACCTGATTCACCCTACCCGCCTGCAGATCCTCGGCGCAGCCGAGCTGGCCTGGGCGCAGCGGCAGTCACGTGACAAGGTCGCGCACCACCTCAACGACATTCTGTCAGCACACCCGCCGGCCTTCATCCTGGCCGACGGCTGCGAAGTGCCCAACATCGTCCATGGCGTCTGTGCGGCGCACAACGTCGGGCTGTTCACAACCCCGCAGCCGGCTGCCGGGGTCATCGACCAGTTGCGCCTTTACCTGTCGCGACAGCTCGCTGAAAAGGTGTCGCTGCACGGCGTGTTCATGGACGTGCTCGGACTTGGCGTGTTCATCACCGGCAACTCCGGTGCAGGCAAATCCGAGCTTGCGCTGGAGCTGATCTCGCGCGGTCACGGCTTGGTTGCCGACGATATCGTCGAATTCTCGCGGATCGCACCCAGCGTGCTCGAGGGCCGCTGCCCCGAACTGCTGCAGGACTTCATCGAGGTGCGCGGACTCGGCATTCTCAACATCCGCACCATCTTTGGCGAAACCGCCTGCCGCCGCAAGATGCGCCTGCGGCTGATCTGTCACCTCGAACGTCGCCAGCCCGGCCAGGACGACCCAAGCCGGCTGCCCATGCAGCGCGAGCAACAGAACATCCTCGGCGACGCGATTCCCCGTGTCACCCTGCCGGTTGCCGCCGGTCGCAACCTTGCGGTCCTGCTCGAGGCCGCGGTGCGCTCGACCATTCTGCAGCTGCGAGGGGTGGACTCCACCCAGGAGTTCATCGAGCGCCAGATCAAACTGCTCGAAGCCGACCAGCCGGACGGCACCGCCTCCGACCGCCCCGGTTAAGGGCAATCCCTCTTGCGCCGCGATGTTTTTTCGGGCACTGCGCTTGCCGCAGTGCCGCATCGACTGCTACCCTCAGTCCCTTTACCGCAGTGCCCTCGCACAAAGCCAAAGCCATGACCGCCGCAAGCCCGGATTATCTGGAACGTATCCTCAACGCCCAGGTGTACGACGTCGCCATCGAGACGCCACTGGATTTCGCCAGCAATCTCTCCGCCCGAATTCACAATCAAGTGTATTTCAAGCGCGAAGACATGCAGCCGGTGTTCAGCTTCAAGCTGCGCGGTGCGTACAACAAGATGGTCAAGCTGTCGCCGCAGGCTCTGCAGCGCGGGGTCATCTGTGCTTCGGCGGGCAATCATGCCCAGGGTGTGGCGCTGTCGGCGAACAAGCTCGGGGTCCGTGCGGTCATCGTCATGCCCAGCACCACGCCGCAGATCAAGATCGACGCGGTCAAGGCCAGGGGTGGTGAAGTCGTACTGGTGGGCGAGTCCTACTCCGACGCCTACGCCCACGCGCTCGAACTGGAGAAGGCCGAGAAGCTTACCTTCGTCCATCCTTTCGACGATCCGGATGTGATTGCGGGCCAGGGCACCATCGGCATGGAAATCCTGCGCGCCCACCCGCAGCCTATCCACGCAGTGTTCTGCTGCGTGGGCGGCGGCGGCCTGATTTCCGGTGTCGCAGCCTACATCAAGCGTTTGCGCCCGGAGACCCGGATCATTGGTGTCGAAGCGGTCGACGCCGACGCAATGACGCGCTCGCTGGCCGCAGGCAGGCGGGTCGCGCTCGATCAGGTGGGCATCTTTGCCGATGGCGCTGCCGTCAAGGAAGTGGGCCGCGAAACCTTCCGCCTGTGTCAGCAGTACGTCGATGAGATGATCCTGGTCGATAACGACGCAATCTGCGCCGCGATCAAGGACGTGTTCGAGGACACCCGCTCGATTCTCGAGCCCGCCGGCGCACTCGCGGTTGCAGGCGCCAAGGAGTACGCGCGCCGCAACAAGCTGCGCGACAAGCACCTGGTCGCGATCGCCTCCGGCGCCAACATGAACTTCGACCGTCTGCGCTTCGTGGCCGAGCGTGCAGAGCTTGGCGAGCAGCGCGAAGCCGTGCTCGCGGTCACCATTCCGGAACACGCAGGCTCCTTCCGCAAGTTCTGCAGCCTGCTCGGCAACCGCAACATCACCGAGTTCAACTACCGTTATGCGGACACCGAGAAGGCTCACATCTTTGTCGGCGTGACCGTACATAACCGCAACGAAGCCACGCGACTGGTGGAAATGCTGGCCCGTCACGATCTGCCGGCAGTTGACCTGACCGACGACGAACTGGCCAAGACCCACGTTCGCTACATGGTCGGCGGGCGCGCGCCGCAGGCAACGAACGAAGTGATCTACCGCTTCACCTTCCCCGAGCGCCCGGGCGCCCTGATCAACTTCCTGTCCAATCTGCGTTCGGACTGGAACATCAGCCTCTTTCACTATCGCAACCACGGCGCCGACTTTGGCCGGGTCCTGGTCGGCATGCAGGTTCCGCCGGAAGACAACGGCGCCTTCGATGCATTCCTCGAGCGCCTCGGTTACGAGTATGTCGACGAGACTGCGAACCCGGCCTACCGCATGTTCCTGTCATGAGCATGGCAGGATGGCAGACGCCATCCTGCCCGCACGCCTCGCACCAGGCCGGCTGCTGTCACATTCCGGCGCTTGATAACTTAGTCCTTTTGTAATAGAAATGAGCTTGCCGGAGCCGATCCGGCGACATGCGCACCCCGTCGGCGTGACGAAGGCGCGCGCCCCTGCAGCGCTGTGCCACTGAGGCGCGCAGCTGCATTGAGGATACCCGTGACCTCCCCGTTCCGTCTTCAACTTGCTCGCTGGCTTCTCGTGCTCCTCGGCACCACCCTCGCTCAGGGCATCGCCTTCGACGCGCACGCGCATCAAAGCCGTCTTGATCGCATCCTCGACGAGAAGCGCGTCCGCGTCTGCATCTGGCCAGAGTATTTCGGGATGACATACCGGGATCCGGCGACCCACGAGTTACGCGGGATCGACATCGATCTCGCGCTTGAGCTTGGCCGGGAACTGAATGTCGGCGTCGAATTCGTCGACAGCAGCTTTCCGCGCCTGACGAAGGACTTGCTCAACGATAACTGCGACGTCGCGATGTTTGGTGTCGGGATCACGGCCGAGCGCGCGGAAGAGCTTCGGTTCACCTCCCCTTACCTTGCGAGCGACATCTATGCGGTTGCCCCGCGCAGCAGCCGGCGAATCAATCAGTGGGACGACATTGATCAGCCGGGGGTTATCGTGGCCGTCGCCAAAGGCACGATCCATGAACAAGTCATGATCGACAAGCTTCGCCACGCCAGGCTTGCGGTACTGGGATCGCCGCACGCGCGTGAGGAGGCCGTCGAATCCGGGCGTGCCGACGTGTTCATCACCGACTACCCGTTCGGCCATCGCATGGTCGACAGGTCAGACTGGGCGCGCCTGATTTCGCCCGGCACGCCTTACCACATCACCCCCTACGCATGGGCTGTCGCACCGGGTGACGCCCCGTGGTTCAAGCGGCTCGAAACCTACCTCCGTGCGATAAAGCACGATGGCCGCCTGGTACGCGCCGCGCGGCGTCACGGGCTCGAGCCCATCGTCATCACCCGCTGAGCGCAGCCGCCAGATGAACGCACGACGCCGCAGGCGCCTCGCTGACTTCGGTTTCTTTGGCCTGCTGAGCGTCTGCGCGCTTTTGGCCTGGGCCGGTTTCGAGTACCACTTTTCGCGTGTTCTGGAAGACGTACGCACTGCGCACGAACAGATTTCGCAGCGCGACACCCGCCACCTGAACACGCACATCGGACATCTGCTACGGAACGTCGATCTCAACCTGAGCTCGCTGGGAAGCGCCATCACCACCGCTGAGCAATCACCTGAATGGACCAGGCAGCTCGACTCCGTGATCCGGCACATCCCCTACCTGCGCTCGCTCTCGGTGGTCGACGCAGACGGCAAGGTCATTGCGAGCACCACCCCCGAGAATCTGGGAGCCGTACTCAGTCTCGACAGCTACCACCCCAGCAATCGTGCACCCGGAGACGTCCTCCAGATCGGCCCGCCACACGCCGGACGCGATCTTGCCGACGCTCGACCGACAGGCGACCCGCAGACGCCGACACCCGACCAGGGCTTTATCCCGATCGCACGTTCGTTCGGATCGGGAGACGCGCGCCCGCTTACGCTGCTCGCCACCCTGGAGCTCGACTACCTCCGACGCATTCTCGCCGATTTCAGAACCACGCCTGGCGATCGCATCAGCCTCTTCCGGCTCGGCGGAATGCGGCTGCTCGATACCTCAGTCGCGGACGCAGCGCTGCAGCAGGTCGAACAAGCGCTCGCCCTGCGCTGGCAGGGTGGGGAAACCGCCGGAACGCAGACACTTGACGGCGAACAGGGGCGCCAGGTTGTAAGCTACCAGCTCAATGAACGTCTTCCCATCGCGGTGATCAGCAGCAGCGCGCTCGACGAGGCGCTCGCAGACGCGTATGCCGAAAGCCGCAGCAGCGCGCTCGTTTTCCTGCCGCTGAGCTTGCTCGGACTCGGCGGTGCGCTGGCCGCCTATCTGTATTTCCGCCGCGCGGGGCAGCATGAACGAAGCCTGCGCCGCCGCGCGGAAGCGCGCCGCCACCTTCTCGAAAGTGCGCTCAACGCGAGCGCCACCGCCGTTGTCATCACTGGCACCGACGCGCGCATCGAGTGGGCCAATCCGGCCTTCACCGCCCTCACCGGCTTTGAACTGAGCGAGGCGATCGGGCGCATGCCCAAGGAGCTGGTGCGCTCCGGCCAGCAAAGCCGCGAGTTCTACGAAAGCATGTGGAACACCATTCTCTCGGGTGCGGTCTGGCGCGGGGAACTCGTTAACCGGCGCAAGGACGGCAGCCTGTATGACGAGGCGCTCACGATCACCCCCGTGCGCAATGAACTTGGCGATCTGTCGCATTTCATTGCCATCAAGGAAGACGTCACCGCCGCCCGCGCCGCGCGCAAGGATCTGCAGGCCGCCTACGCCCGGCTGCAGACCGTGGTCGACCACTTCCCCGGCGCGGTGATCATGGAAGACATGCAGGGACAGATCACGCTGCTCAACGACAAGGTCTTCGAGCTCATGAATATTCCGCGCCCGCCAGGTGACCTTGCGGGCACCTCGATCAATGACCTCACCCTCGCCGCCAGCAAGCTCAGCCTGGATCCGACGACGTTTGCACAACGGCTCGACATGCTGCGCGAGCGCGCACAGACCGTCTATGGCGAAGAGCTGGCACACCGCGACGGGCGCTGGATTGAGCGTGACTTCATTCCGATCCGGAGCACAGGAAGCACTGACGCGCTGCTGGGCTTCCTGCGCGTCTATCGCGATGTGAGCGCGCGCAAGCAGCAGGAGAAAGCCCTGTGGCTGCTTGCCACCACCGACCCGCTGACGGGTGTTCGCAACCGACGCGCGTTTCTGGACAAGGTGGATGCGGAACTGGTTCGGGTGCGCCGCTACCGCAACGACGCGGCGCTGATGATGCTGGACCTCGATCACTTCAAGCGCGTCAATGACCTGCACGGCCATGCGGCGGGCGATGCCATGCTGTGCCACGTTGTAGGGCTTGCACACTCGCTGCTGCGCGCATCCGACCTCATCGGCCGCCTCGGCGGCGAGGAGTTCGCGATCCTGTTGCCGGCCACCGGTCTGCAGGGAGCGCTCGAACTGGCCGAACGCCTGCGCAGCACGCTTGAGAACACCCCGCTGGTCTACCAGAACCGCGACATCGGCGCGACGACCAGCATCGGCGTCAGCCTGCTGCTGCCTGGCGACAGCAGTGCGGAGATGATTCTTGCCCGCGCCGATAGCGCGCTCTACGCCGCCAAGCACAACGGCCGCAACCGGGTGGAGCAGGCCTGAAGCCCATGCCCCGCGGGCACTCCCTGCTCAGGCTTCGCCGGCCCGAAACGCCCCTGCCTCGGTCAGCAGCCAGTCCATCGCCTGGTCGTGGGCCTGGGGCAGCACGGAATCAACCCGCCCCAGCTCGAAACCGACCCCGACAGTGACGGTTCGCATGACCGCCAGCGTGCGGTCGAAATACCCGCCGCCATAGCCAAGGCGAAAACCCTGCGCATCAAAAGCGTTGAGCGGCACCAGCACCACGTCGGGCACGACGGCCGCCCCCTCGGCAGGAAACGGAATGCCATGACGATCAGTCTGAAGCGGCATGCCCGGTTGCCAGCAGCGAAATATCAGGGGTGCGTCCTTCTCCAGCACGACCGGCAGGGCGGCGCGACGGTCTGCGTCGCCTGCCAGCCACCGCGCCACCCATTCGCGCAAGTCGGGCTCTGCGCGATACGGCCAGCAAAAGGCCAGTACGCGGGGCTGCAGAACGGCGGCGAGCTGGTCGAGGTGGGTTTCGAGCTGGCGGACGAGCCCGGCACGGAACGCCGGCGAAAGCGCTTCGCGCGCCGCCAGCGCATGATCGCGCAGCGCACGTCGCCGGGTCTGGATATCGTCGGAAAGGGCGGGGAAACTGGCAGTCACTGTGATATGGTGATTCGATCTTAAACGGGGATGTTACGGGATGCACAAGGCTTCATGGGGAATGCTGTTCACAGCATGCCTGGTATTTGCAACGAGCGCTTTCGGACAACAGGGAGAGGCGCGAATTCTCGCCGCCCGGGAGGCCATCCGCACCGGTGATCGCAACACGCTGGAACGACTGGCGCAGCAACCCGACACCCATCTGCTCGACCCCTATGTCCGGTACTGGCTGCTGCTCAACAAGCTTGCCCGCCCCGACGCCCCTCCCGCAACCGAACTGGCAGATTTCCTGATGCAGGAGGCCGGCTCTGTGCTTGCCGAACGTCTGCGCGCCGACTGGCTGCGAAGACTCGCCAAGGACAGCGACTGGGCCGGTTTTCTGCGGCTCTATCCCGATCTGCAAAGCCCCGACCGCGAGATGCGCTGCCACCACTGGACCGCCAGGCTGATGAACGGAGATCGCGGCGTGCTCGCCGACGTCGCTGCACAATGGCACGACCTCACCGACGCACACAGCGCCTGCGACACCGTGTTGCGGGCTGCGATCAGCAGCGGGGACGTGAGCGCCGACGACGCATGGTGGCGCTTCAGGCGACAGGTCGAAAACCGCAATACCGGCAATGCACGCAGCACGCTTGCGTGGCTCGACGATGGCGACAGCAGCGCACTCGAACAGGCGATGAAGAGCCCTGCGCAATACCTCGACCGCCTGCCCGGCAATTTCGCCACCAATCGCGCCAGTCGTGAGCTGGCGCTGGCCGCGCTGGTTCGCCTCGTCCGCGAAGACATGCCCGCTGCGCACGTGCGCCTGATCCGCCTGCAGGACCGGCTCGGCGCCGATGACCGCGCCTATGTCTATTCGGCCCTCGCGCTGCGCGCATCGTGGGCGCAGGACAGAATGGCCAGAGACTGGTTCGGCGCCGCCGGCGACATCCCGATGACGGCCGAACAGCGCGCGTGGCGCGTTCGTTCCGCACTGCGCGACAACGACTGGAACGCAGTGCTCGGGGCAATCGGGCGGCTGAACACCGACGAACAGCAGGAACCCGAGTGGATCTACTGGCGCGCCCGCAGCCTTGCCGGCCTCAACCGTCGTGCCGAAGCCGAAGCGCTCTATGCCCGCATCGCAGGCGAACCGCACTTCTACGGCATGCTCGCGGGCGATGAACTCGGCCGCCCCTTTGTTGTTTCGCCCCATGCCACGGCATTGAGCGCGGAACAGCTTCGCCTCGCCGAGGACGATCCCGGTCTGCGCCGCGCCATTGCCCTGTTCCAGCTCGACATGCGGACCGAGGCCGTGCGCGAGTGGAACTGGTCCTTGCGCGGACAGGACGAGGTATTCCGGCTCGCAGCCTCCCGCCTCGCCCTCAAGTACGATATTTTCGACCGCGCCATCAATACCGCAGAGCTTGCCAATCCGAAAGGGGCCTTTGATCTGCGCTTTCTTACCCCGTATCGGGATCTCATCGAACCGCAGGTCCGCAGCCAGGGGCTGGACATGAACTGGGTCTACGGCCTGATGCGCCAGGAGAGCCGCTTTGTCGTCCCCGCGCGCTCGAGTTCCGGTGCACAAGGCCTGATGCAGGTGATGCCGGCCACGGGCAAGTGGGTCGCAGGCAAGATCGGCATGAGCGGCTACCATCAGGGCCTCCTGTCCGAGCCCAACACCAACGTGCAGCTCGGCACCAGCTACATGCGCCTCATCCTTGAAGATCTCGACAATCATCCGGTGCTGGCCAGTGCGGGCTACAACGCCGGGCCGGGACGCGCCAAGCGCTGGCGCGACGCGCGTCCGCTGGAAGGTGCAATCTATGTCGAAACCATTCCCTTCGACGAAACCCGCGACTATGTAAAGAAGGTCATGGCGAATACCGTGATCTATGCAGCCATGCTCGACGGCCAGCCACAGTCGCTCAAGGCGCGGCTTGGCACCATTGCACCGCGGCCGGACGCACAATGACCCCATTCACATTAGCCGCTAAACTCATGCACTACGCGCCGGAGCAACAATCACGATGATTCCACAACGTGTCGTTCTGATCGGCGGTACCGGTTTTCTCGGCACCGCCATCGCCAACAGGCTGGCTGAAGCCGGCGTCAGCGTGCTGATTCCGACGCGCCGGCGCAGTCGCGCGGGGCGTGTATTGCTCCTGCCCAACGTCGAGGTGATCGAGGCCGACTGCCATGACGAGGCAACCCTTTCCCGCCTGTTTGCCGACGCCGATGCCGTGGTGAACCTCGTCGGCATCCTGCACTCGCGCAGTGCGTCGCCCTACGGCCCCGACTTTGCCCGCGCCCATGTCGAACTCCCGGAAAAGATCGTAGCCGCCTGCAAGGCAGGCGGGGTGCGACGGCTCATTCACGTCAGCGCGCTCGGCGCCGATGCCGATGCCCCCTCCGAGTACCAGCGCTCCAAGGCCGCAGGCGAACTCGCCATCCGCGCCGCCGCGCCCGAGGTCGAATGGACCATCCTGCGGCCGTCGGTCATTTTCGGCCGCGACGACAGCTTCCTGAACCTGTTCGCGAAGCTGGCCTCGGTCTTCCCGGTCCTGCCGCTTGGTGGCGCAAGCGCCCGCTTTCAGCCGGTCTATGTGGAAGACGTTGCCGAGGTGGTGTGGCGCTGCCTCACCGACACTGCGGCCAACGGCCAGACGCTTGAGCTTGCCGGGCCAAGCGTCTACACGCTGCGCCAGCTGGTCGAGTACGTCTCCGGGCTGGTCGGCCACCCGCGCCCGGTCATTCCGCTTCCCGAGGGCCTCGCGATGTTTCAGGCCAGGCTGATGGAGCTCGCGCCGCAGCCCCTGATGAGCCGTGACAACGTGCGCTCGATGCGTGCTGACAACATTGCCAGCGGCGCACCCCTGCCCTTTGGCCTGGTCCCGACCGCGATCGAGTCGGTGGTGCCGGGATGGCTGGGCAAGGCAACGCAACGCGCCTTGTATAACCCCCTGCGCCGCCACGCGCGTCGCTAATCCCTCCCTTTGACGGAGTCACTGATGAAACTGATCATCGGCAACAAGAACTACTCGTCCTGGTCCCTGCGCGCCTGGCTGGCAGCCCGTGCCGGAGGATTCACCTTCGAGGAGATCCGCATCCCGCTGTTCATTCCGGGCAGCCGTGAGCACATCCTCTCGCATTCGCCGTCGGGCAAGGTTCCCTGCCTCATCGACCATGGTTTCGTGGTCTGGGATTCGCTCGCGATCGGCGAATACCTGGCGGAGAAGAACCCCCAGCTGTGGCCGGCCGAGGTCACGGCGCGTGCCGTTGCGAGGGCGGCTAGCGCCGAGATGCATTCCGGATTTGCGCACCTGCGCGAACACATGCCGATGAACATCCGCAAGGACTACACCGGCAAGGGGCACACCCCGGAGGTTGACGCCGAGATCGCCCGCGTAGTGGCAATCTGGAACGACTGCCGCGCACGCTTCGGCAAGGACGGCCCCTACCTTTTCGGCCGCTTCAGCATTGCCGATGCGGCCTTCGCCCCGGTCTGCTACCGCTTCAAGACCTACGGCGTGAAGCCGGAAGGTGCTGCCGCGGAGTACCTGGCCACCATGCTCGCCAATCCGCACATGCGTGAATGGGAGACTGCGGCACTGGCCGAAACCGAGTCCATTGCGTCAGAGGATCTCTACGGCTGATGCGTGCATTCGTTGTTGGCGGCGCAGTGCGCGACGCCCTGCTCGGACTCCCGGTAAAGGATCGCGACTGGGTCGTGGTGGGTGAAACGCCGGAAGCCATGCTCGCGCGTGGTTTCCGTCCGGTGGGCAAGGACTTCCCGGTCTTTCTGCACCCGGCCAGCAACGAGGAATACGCCCTCGCCCGCACCGAACGCAAGAGCGGGCGAGGCTATACCGGATTCGTGTGCCACGCCTCGCCTGACGTCACCCTCGAACAGGACCTGCTGCGTCGCGACCTGACCATCAACGCGATTGCGCGTGATGCAGAAGGCAAGCTGACCGACCCCTATGGCGGCGTTGCCGATCTGAATGCGAGGATCTTCCGTCACGTCAGCCCGGCGTTTGCCGAAGATCCTGTGCGCATCCTGCGCGTTGCCCGCTTTGCAGCGCGGTTCAGTGAGTTCAGTCTCGCACCCGAGACGCTCACGCTGATGCAGAACATGGTCAGCGCGGGCGAAGTCGATCACCTCGTGCCTGAACGCGTCTGGCAGGAACTGTCCCGCGGCCTGATGGAGGACACGCCGTCGCGGATGATCCGCATCCTGCGTGAGTGCGGCGCACTGGCGCGCATCCTGCCCGAGGTGGACGCCCTGTTCGGCGTGCCGCAACCAGAGCAGCATCACCCGGAGATCGACACCGGCGAGCACGTGCTGATGGTCATCGACGCATCGGCCCGCGGCGGCCACCCCCTTGCGGTGCGCTGGGCCTGTCTGCTGCACGATCTTGGCAAAGGCACCACTCCGGAAGCCATCCTGCCCCATCACTACGGTCATGA
This sequence comes from Parazoarcus sp. PS-13 R2A, assembly GCF_057621855.1. Classification (NCBI taxonomy): domain Bacteria; kingdom Pseudomonadati; phylum Pseudomonadota; class Betaproteobacteria; order Rhodocyclales; family Zoogloeaceae; genus Parazoarcus; species Parazoarcus sp. PS-13 R2A. The sequence continues at coordinate 53,479 of NZ_JBYEXN010000009.1, read as the reverse complement.
AGCACGTGGCGAGCACATGGCACGCGCGGTATCGGAACGCCTGAAGGCACCGACCGAATGCCGCGACCTCGCGGTGATGGTGGCGCGCGAGCACGGCATTCTTGGACAGATCGACATCCTGCGCACCGAAACCGTCGTCAAGGTCATCGAACGCTGCGATGCGCTGCGACGCCCAGAGCGCTTCAGGCTGATGCTCGATGCCGCAGCCTGCGACTATCGGGGCCGGGGTGGCGAGCGCGCAGCACCGTGGCAGCCAGGCATACGCTGGCAGCAGATGCTCGACCGCATGCGCGCCATCGACGCCGGCAGGATCGCCCGCGAGTGCACCGACAAAGCACAGATTCCTGAGCGCATCCATTGCGCACGCCTGGCCGCGGTCAAGGCAGTTCGCGCAGAGACTTCCGCCGCTGACTGAGCATCATCACACGGTCACGAGTTCAGATCGCGCGCAAGATGAACCAGGCAAGCAGGGACAGCAACACCGTCGTGGTGAAGGGGAAGTGATAAGCTTTGCCCCTGAAACGGAATGCAAGATCTCCGGGCAGGTGGCCAAGACGCAGGCGCTGAGCCGTGCCGGGCTGAATCAGGCCGGTGAGCACCACGATCAGCATGACCACCACAATCCACTTGAGCATCAACCACTCCACGCAAAGATGCCGGATTAGACCCCTTCAGGGGCGAACACCGCAACCAACAGAGTCGACAAGAAATGATCACCCTCCATACCTGGGCCACGCCAAACGGTCGAAAAGTATCGATCGCGCTGGAAGAACTCGGACTGGATTTCGAAACCCGGGCAATCGACATCACCCGGAAAGCCCAGTTTGCACCTGAATTCGCCGCGCTCAACCCCAACAACAAGATTCCGGTGCTCGTCGACAGCGAAGGTCCAGACGGTCAGCCGTTCACGGTGATCGAGTCCGGGGCAATCCTGATCTACCTGGCCGAAAAATGTGGCCGACTGCTACCCACTGATGCGCGCGAGCGCAGCGAGGCCTTGCAGTGGCTGATGTTCCAGATGGGCAGCGTCGGTCCCATGCTTGGTCAGGTCCATCACTTCCTGCGCTTTGCGCCGGATGTCATTCCTTACGCAATCGACCGCTATTCGCGAGAAGGCGCGCGTATCTACGGCGTGCTCAACACCCGCCTCAAGGGCCGCGACTGGCTGGCCGGCAGCACCTACTCGATCGCAGATATTGCGACTTACCCCTGGATTGCCCGCCACGAGTGGCAAGGTATCGACCTTGCCCGATTCCCCGAGGTGCAGCGCTGGTCACAAGCCATGGCTGCACGCCCGGCAGTGCAGCGCGGCATGGAGATTCCCCAATGAATGCAGCATCACGCTTCGGCGACCTTGAAGTCCTTTGTCACAGCCCCGAGAAGGGCACGCCCCACCCCACCCCGCTGCTTTTCGTCCACGGCGCCTATACCGGCGCCTGGTGCTGGGAAGAGCATTTCCTGCCCTGGTTCGCAGCCAAGGGGTGGACAGCCTACGCAGTGTCCCTGTCAGGACATGGAAAGAGCCTGCACCACGACCACCTCGACTCACTGTCGATCGATGACTATGTCCGCGATCTGACCCAGGTGATTGAGCGCCTGCCGAGTGCGCCAGTGCTGATCGGTCATTCGATGGGTGGCATGGTGGTGCAGAAATACCTCGAACGGGCCAAAGCGCCGGCAGCAGTGCTGATGGCTTCGGTACCGCCACAGGGCCTGATGGGGTCGGCTTTCGGGCTGATGTTCAAGAAACCGCACCTGCTGGCCGATCTCAATCGCCTGATGAACGCAGGTGAGGCCCAGCTGGAGAGCCTGCGCGAAGCCCTTTTCCATCAACCGATCGAAGAAGCAACGCTGCGCCGCTACTACGCGCTGAGCCAGGCAGAGTCGCACCGCGCGATCTGGGACATGACGCTGTTCAACCTGCCCCAGCCTGCGCAGATGCACGATGTGCCAATGCTGATCCTCGGTGCGAGCCACGATCAGCTCATCCCACCCGACCAGGTGCATATGACCGCCACCACCTACGGACTAACTGCCGAGATCTTTGACGATATCGGCCACGGGATGATGCTGGAACACGGCTGGGAAGGCGTCGCGAAGCGCATCGCCGAGTGGCTCGAGTCACAATCGCTTTAAATCCCTTGGCTGACGGCGACCTGCTGCGGCAAAAAAGCCACACCCCGTGCTTTTTTTCCTCGCCAGCCGGTCGCCAAATTGTCATGATTTGCTCAAAGACGCGAACACCACGTCTTGAACATTGCACCATCGGCCCAATCTTTGATTCAAGCCCGCCATAAAGCGGCCGTTAATGAAATCAGGAGACCGGGATATCCGGTCACTTTGCGGAGGCCATCATGGTGATCTACATGGACATGCAAACCGGCAAGGGAATTCGGGAAGCCGGCAGGATTGACGAGGAAGTCCTTGGCACCACCAGGCATCCTCTCCCCGACGCAGCCCTTCAGCTGCAGGAAATCGACTTCAGTCAGCCAGCGCGCAACATGCCGCCGCCGCGCGACATCGAAGCGCTCCTGAACGCAATGAGTCACCAGGGCGCTTAATCAGCCGAAACGCCGGGCATCCGACAGGCAGTACCCGCTCGCAGCGTATCAGAGAGTATGCAGACGGTCGCCGCGAGCGAAACCGAGCAGCGCTACGTCGATGCCCCGGCCGACGGCAAGCACCTTGAACAACTCGCCCATCTCCTGCGGCGTGGTCAGCCGTTGCGCGGCGCGCGCCGCGCGAACATAGTCGGCCGACCCTTCTGGGCCGCGTCGTGCCAGGCAGTCCAGCACCCCGCAATTGAACAGAAACTGTGCCTGGCTGGTGTAGCCCAGCACTTCCAGCCCGGCGTCGTACGCCGACTCGGCCATCGCGGTGAAATCCACGAATTCGGTAATGTCGTTCAGCCCCGGCCACAGGAAGGGGTCGGCGTGCGCATGATGGCGGTAGTAGCACAGCAAGGTGCCGTTCGAGCGCGACGGCAGATAGTACTCGGCGCGCGGATAGCCATAATCGATCAGCAGCATCGCCCCCTGCAGCAAGCGGTCTGCCCATGAGGCCATCCAGGCCTGCCCGGCCAGGTTGATCTCAGTCAGGTATTCGCCCTCTGCAGGCGCCGGCAGTTCGAGCGCGCGGGCCGCTTCGAGCACCGCCCCCTCGGCCGGGCTGTCACCCCAGCAAAACACCGCCCCATCTTCGCTCTCGGTCAGCACGACACCGCGCTCGAACACGCCGTCAGCGCGCGACACGACCAGATGCACCGGCATCACATCGAGCACTTCATTCGCGACCACCACACCGGAGAACTGCGCGGGCAGCGCATCCAGCCACTGGACGCGCGCGGCAAGATGCGGCGTCCGTTGCGCGAGGGTGTCGAACTGGCGCTCCCTGAGTTCTGCCGAAAGTTCGAGGATGCCATAGCTGAGCGGGAGCGCACCTCGGCGCTCAAGCTCAAGCAGGAGATCGGCTGCAAGCAGTCCGGTCCCGGCACCGACTTCGATCACCTGCATCGCACTGAGCTGCATCACCTGCTCGACCTGACTTGCAAGCGCCTGGCCAAACAGGGGCGTGAGCTCAGGCGCCGTGATGAAATCGCCCCCCGGCCCGAACTTTCTCGCGCCGCCGCTGTAATACCCCAGCCCGGGCGCGTAAAGTGCCAGTTCCATGTAACGGGAAAACGGCATCCAGCCCCCCGCGGCACGGATTTCGGATTGCAGCAGGGCGATCAGCCGATTGCTCTGGTCAAGGGCTTCTGCGGAAGGCTGAGGCAAGGAAGACATGGCGGCGGCAAAGGTTGGGGACGCGGCATTGTAGCCGAGCGCGCAGGATGAACTGCACCGCGGACACCCGGAACCGCGCCAATCAACAACTCTCGACAACCCAAAACAGCACCATGAACGAACAAACCATCGAGCCTGTCATTCTCGTCACCGGCGCCGCGCGCAGAGTCGGCGCTGCGATTGCGCGCGAACTTCACGCCGGCGGCGCTCGCATCGCGCTGCACTATCGCAGCAGCCGGGAAGAGGCCGAGGCGCTCGCGGCGAGCTTTCTCGCCATCCGCCCGGGATCGGCCATGACGGTTGGCGGAGACCTTGGTGCCGATGGCGTGCCCGAAGCGCTCGCGGACCGGGTCCTGGCCCACTTTGGCCGGCTCGACGGACTCGTCAATAACGCGTCGAGCTTCTTCCCCACGCCGCTGGGGCAGATCGACTCAAGCGCATGGACCGATCTCGTCGGCTCCAACCTCAAGGGTCCGCTGTTCCTCACCCAGGCACTCGCGCCGGCACTCAAGGCGTCACGTGGCGCCGTGGTCAACATTGTCGACATCCACGCTGAGCGCCCCCTGCGACATTACGCGCTGTACTGCGCGGCAAAGGCCGGGCTGGCAGGACTGACGCGCGCGCTTGCGCTCGAGATGGCGCCCGAAGTGCGGGTAAACGGCGTTTCTCCGGGACCGATCGAGTGGCCTGAAGATGGGCAGATCGCAAGCGACGAGCGCGAAGAGATCGTCCGCCACACCTTGCTGCAGCGCGAAGGCAGCCCGACCGACATCGCCCGCACAGTGCGCTTCCTGCTGGTCGACGCCCCCTACATCACCGGTCAGATCCTGGCCGTGGACGGCGGCCGCAGCGCGCACCTCTGATCGCCCGCTGCAATGCAAGTGTATAATCCGGAAAGACTTTTTTACTGAGCCCCATCGTGAATAGCGTTACGACCCAACCTGCCGTCGAACAAGCCGAAAACCGCCACTCCAACACCTTTCTGCGCCTGAAGAAGAAGCTTGAGCGTAGCGTCGGCGAAGCGATCGGTGACTACAACATGATCGGCGATGGCGATACGGTGATGGTCTGTGTGTCTGGCGGCAAGGATTCATACACCCTGCTCTCCTGCCTGCTGGCGCTGCGCGAACGTGCTCCGGTCGATTTCCGCATCGTGGCAATGAACCTCGATCAGAAACAGCCCGGCTTCCCCGACCACATCCTGCCCGCCTACTTCGAGTCCATCGGCGTCGAGTACCGGATCGTCACCGAGGACACCTACTCGATCGTCAAGGACAAGATCCCTGAGGGCAAGACCACCTGTTCCCTGTGCTCCCGCCTTCGCCGCGGCATCATTTACCGCACCGCCGCCGAGATCGGCGCCACCCGCATCGCGCTTGGACACCATCGTGACGACATGCTGGAAACGCTGTTCCTGAACATGTTCTTCGGCGGGAAGATCAAGGCCATGCCGCCCAAACTGGTGAGCGACGACGGCAAGCACATGGTGATCCGTCCGCTGGCGTACTGTACCGAAAGCGATATCGCCCGCTTTGCCCGCAGCATGGATTTTCCTATCATTCCGTGCAACCTCTGCGGCTCGCAGGAGAACGCGCAGCGCAAACACATCAAGGCCATGCTCCAGTCGTGGGCACGGGAACATCCCGGACGCATCGAGTCGCTCGCAACCTCGCTCAAGAATGTCGTTCCGTCGCATCTGGCCGACCAGAAGCTGTTTGATTTCGTCGGTATCGACCGAAATACAACACTGGACGAAGGTGATATAGCGTTCGATCCCCAGCCCATTCCTGAGGGGAACGGAGGAGTGATCCGGCTTTTTTCCGGGCATTAAAATATCCGGCAGGCATCACAGGAAGGCTTGCATCGCTTTCGGCCTTTGATCATTATTGACCCGAGCGCGGCGAATGCCTGCCGCCGGACAATCACCGCGGTAGATCAATAATATGTCCGATCGAAAAAACCTGTGTGTGCTCGTGGCCGAAGTCATCGGGGGGGACCACCTCATTACACGCCTCGGCAAGGATGAGGCAAACCACGCCGTCGACCGCTGCCTGAACCGTATTGACCGTGCGGTGGGTGGCAATAGCGGCAGTGTCCTTGAACGCACGCAAAGCACCATGACAGCGAGCTTCGAGCGCTGCGATTCGGGCGTTGTCGCAGCCTGTGAAATGCTTGAGCGCGTGCTGAGCCTGCCGCCCGTCAGCGGCACGCAGCTGAAGATCCGCATCGGGATCCACTATGGACTCGCCGATGCCGGTTCGGGCGGAGACGGGGTCGACGGCGCACGGCGGCTGGCACAGACCTGCCGCCCCGGACAAGCGCTGGCAAGCAGCACTGCGGTCATGCTGCTCACCCCCTCGGCCCGGCACTTTGCCGGCGCAGAGGCGTTTCAGTCGGAAGCACAGAGCGGGCTGGAATGGCAGGTATTCACCATCGGCCACCGTGTCGGTGTGGTGACGTCATTGCCGCCGAATGCGAAACTCTCCCAGCGCCTGCGACTGCGCCACCAGGAAGAGGTGATGTTCGTCGAGGAGCATCGCCCCATCGTGCTGCTCGGGCGCGAACTGGGCAACGATGTCGTGATCATCGACGCCAGGGCATCGCGTCAGCACGCACGCATCGAGCGCAGAAGGGACGGCTTCGTCCTGATCGACCAGAGCTCCAACGGCTGCCACGTCTCCATCGACGGTGACGATGAGCGCTGCATCAAGGGCGCAGAGCTCTCCCTCACTGGCTCGGGACGCATTGGCTGCGGGTTTTCATCCAAGGAAATCGAGCGCGACCTGGTTTTTTTCGACATCGTTTAAGCCCGTCCGCAAAGCCCAGACCCAGGCGCTCATGGAAGCACATCGCGGCGGACGCATACTGAATCATTGAAGGGGCGTTCGGCCGACGCCGAACCCCCCTCTCGCCCCGCACTCTCCGGGGCTGAGCGCACTCACCCCTTGAGGCACTCGCTCATGAAGACCTTGCGCTCATTGCCCTTGAGCGCCTTCTCGGTCGCATTCCGGTTACACCCTTTCATCTTTTCCTTCTGGGCTGCCTGAAGCGCCCCGGCACTCGCAGTCGTAGCTGACGCGTCCTGCGCCTTGGCCTTGCCTGGCTCAGCAGCCCTGGACGCGGGTGGCACGGCCGTCGCAGCCGTCGCCGCATGCTTGCCTTTCAGGCACGCACTCATGAACTGCTTGCGCTCATCTCCCTTCAGTGCCTTTGTCCGTGCCTCCTGGTTGCAGTTCTTCATCCGTTCGTGCTGCGGATTCGCCCAGGCTTCGGCAGGGGATAATGTGGCAAGCAAGGTGGCGGCAACAGTCGCCAGAATCAATCCTTTCATCACACAACTCCTTGGTCATCAACATGAAAAAAGCGCCGCCATACTCCCACTTGTCATATGCCATCGTCAACCTCGAGCAGATGAAGGGCGCCGCCCGGCACATGCGCCGGCATGCAGGCTGGGGGGTATCCGCCCGTGCTTGACGCGGTCAGCGCCGCGCTTGGCGGGCTGTTCGTTTCGGCCTTCCTGTCAGCGACCGTACTGCCTGGCGGCTCCGAGCTCGTACTTGCGGGCGTCCTTCACCAGTACCCCGAGCAACTCGTCTCCGCCCTGATCCTTGCAACCGTCGGCAACACGCTAGGTGGCATGAGCACGTATGCAATCGCACGCCTCCTGCCGCGCAAGGAGCTGCCACAGCGCCTGCGCCAGGTGCAACGCTACGGCAGCGCAAGCCTCGTGCTGTCCTGGGTCCCGGTCATTGGAGACGCCCTGTGCGCGGCTGCCGGCGTACTTCGCCTGAACTGGTTTGCGTGCCTGTGCTGGATGGCGCTGGGCAAAGGGCTGCGATACCTCGCAATCGCATCCGCCATGTACTGAGTACGGGCGGTATAATCGTGCGCCTTGCGATCTCATCCGGCCTTCTCATGCAATCGATACAGCGCAAGGGCACAACTGCCCGTTACTCCGACTCCGTGGTCCACAACGGTGTCGCCTACATTGTCGAAGTCCCGACCTCGGTCGATGGCGACATCGGCAGCCAGACCAAGGAGATCCTCGACAGCCTGGCACGCCAGCTCGAGGACATCGGCAGCAGCACCTCGCGCATCCTCAGCGCAAGCATCTACCTCACCGACATGGCCGACTATGCCGGCATGAATGCGGCGTGGGATGCCTGGGTGCCGGCGGGCACCGCCCCTTCCCGCGCCTGCCTCCAGGTCGTTGCGCTGGCGCAACCTGGCTGGCGGGTCGAAATCGCGATCACCGCCGCCGTCGCCTGAAGGGCTTGGAACTCCGGCCTTGCCGGAACCCTTCGTTACCCGTGGCGTCCACTCCTGTAGCGCAGTGTCTGATTCCACACTTCGCATAAGGTCTTGTTTTTTGATGCATGTTGCACTGCGGTTCGTTAAAATCGCAGGTTCCCCTGCAGCAGCCACCTCGGTGCACTAATGACCCAACGCCTGCGAGAAATTCCGTACAACTACACTTCGTTCTCCGACCGCGAGATCGTGACCCGCCTGCTCGGTGCAGACGCGTGGTCCGTTCTCGACGAATTGCGTGCAGAGCGGGTTACCGGCCGTTCGGCGCGAATGCTGTACGAAGTCCTCGGCGACATCTGGGTGGTTCGCCGCAACCCTTACCTTGAAGACGACCTGCTCGCCAGCCGCGAACGGCGCGAGGCGCTGATCAACGCCCTCGACCACCGGGTCAATGAGGTGGAGAAGCGCCGGCAGGGTAACGACCGCGTCGAACTGCTGATTGCCCGTGCGCGTCAGGCCGTTGCCGATTTCGAGCGCTGGTTCGATGTCACTGCGCGCAAGCGCAAGGCTGCGCTGAAGACGCTCACGCGTCACACTGCGCGCGACAACGTCTGTTTCGACGGGCACGCCCGCGTATCGCACGTCACCGACGCAACTGACTGGCGCGTCGAGTACCCCTTCGTCGTCCTCTACCCCGACACCGAAGAGGAAATGGCACCGCTGGTGCGCGCCTGTATCGAACTCGGCATGACCATCATCCCGCGCGGCGGCGGCACCGGCTATACCGGCGGAGCCGTACCCCTCGACGCGAATTCGGTGGTGATCAATACCGAGAAGCTGATCACCATCGGCCCTGTGGAAGAGATGGTCCTGCCCGGCGCAGACGGCAAGCCGATGGACTCCCCCTACGCCACCATCCGCACCGGCGCCGGCGTTGTCACTGATCGTGTGTCGGAGGCGGCAAGCCTGGCCGGCCGCGTGTTCGCGGTCGACCCCACCTCGGCCAGCGCATCCTGTGTCGGCGGCAACATCGCCATGAACGCCGGTGGCAAGAAGGCCGTGCTGTGGGGCACTGCGCTCGACAACCTGGCGTGGTGGAAGATGGTCACGCCGGACGGCAACTGGCTTGAGGTCGAGCGCCTCGACCACAACTTCGGCAAGATCCACGAGCAGCACATCGCACGGTTCCGTCTGCGTCGCTTCGATGGCTTCACCTACGCCCCACTCGGAGAAGAGGTGCTCTCCATGCCCGGCGCGCACTGCCGCAAGGACGGTCTGGGCAAGGACGTCACCGACAAATTCCTCGGCGGCATTCCGGGCGTGCAGAAGGAAGGCACCGACGGCCTGATCGTGGCCTCGCGCTGGGTGCTGCACAAGATGCCGCCGGTCACCCGCACAGTCTGTCTCGAGTTTTTTGGCCAGGTTCGCGAAGCCGTGCCAGCCATCGTCGAGATCACCGACTACTTCAAGCCGGGTGGCGCCGGCAATGCCGCCGGTGTGCTGCTGGCGGGGCTCGAGCACCTTGACGAGCGCTATGTGAAGGCGGTGGGCTACACCACCAAGGCCAAGCGCCACGGCCGCCCGAAGATGGTTCTGATCGGCGACATCGTCGGCTTCGATGAAAGCGCGGTGATGGCTGCAGCATCCGATGTGGTGCGCATGACCAACACCCGCGGTGCTGAAGGTTTCATTGCGGTATCGCCCGAGCAGCGCAAGCGCTTCTGGCTGGAGCGCTCACGCACAGCAGCCATCTCCCGCCATACGAACGCCTTCAAGATCAACGAAGACGTGGTCATCCCGCTGCCACGCATGGGCGACTACTGTGACGGCATCGAGCGCATCAACATCGAGCTGTCCACCCGCAACAAGCTTGAATTGTGCGATACCCTCGCCGAGTTTCTGCGGGGCGACCTGCCGCTGGATCAGGGCGATGCAAACCTTGCCGCCGATGAACTGATTGGTGACCGCCGCGAAGCCGCACTGAACTACATCGAGGCAGTACGCAAGCGCTGGGAATGGCTGCTGGAAAACCTCGACATGCCGCTGGCCGAAGCCGAGCGCGAGTTCGCCACCTATGGCGTGCAGGCCGGCGAGCTGAGCAATCGTGCAGCCGACCCCAAGCTGTTTCATCGCTTGCAGGATTACTCCATCCGGGTGTCGTGGAAGACCGAGATCAAGCCGCGTCTGAACAAGATCTTCGACGGCACGATCTTCGCCCCGGTTCTCGAGCGGATCGAGGCGCTGCATGCGCAGGTGCTGCGCGGGCGTGTCTTTGTGGCGCTGCACATGCACGCCGGCGACGGCAACGTCCACACCAACCTTCCGGTGAACTCCGACAACTACGACATGCTGCAGACCGCCAATCGCGCGGTCGACCGCATCATGGCGCTGGCGCGCTCGCTTGATGGCGTGATTTCCGGCGAGCACGGTATCGGCATCACCAAGCTCGACTATCTGACCGACGCCGAGATGACCTCCTTCTGGGACTACAAGTCCAGAGTCGACCCCGAGGGCCGCTTCAACCGCGGCAAGCTGATGCGTGGCGGCAATCTCGACAACGCCTACACGCCCAGTTTCAACCTGATGGGCCATGAGTCGCTGATCATGGAGCAGACCGAGATCGGCGAGATTGCGCACGATATCAAGGACTGCCTGCGTTGCGGCAAGTGCAAACCGGTGTGCTCGACCCATGTCCCGCGCGCCAACCTGCTCTACAGCCCGCGCAATAAGGTGCTCAGCACCTCGCTGCTGATCGAGGCCATGCTCTATGAAGAGCAGACACGGCGCGGCGTATCGCTGGCACACTGGGCCGAGTTCGAGGATGTGGCCGACCATTGCACCGTATGCCACAAGTGCGAGAAGCCGTGCCCGGTCGACATCGACTTCGGCGACGTCTCGATCAAGATGCGCAACCTGCTGCGCAAGCAGGGCAAGAAATCCTTCAATCCGGGCAAGGCCGCGGCGATGGCTTTCCTTACCGTCAAGGACCCGGCCACGATCAAGGTGATCCGCACCGGCATGATCGAGTGGGGCTACAAGGCGCAGCGTTTCGCCTACACCATGGGCAAGCGCTTCGGCCTCATCCAGTCCCAGGTGAAGGCGCCGCCAGCCACGCTGCACAAGGCACCGATCAAGGCTCAGGTGATTCACTTCATCAACAAGCCGATGCCGGGCAATCTGCCAAAGAAGACCTCCCGCGCCCTGCTCGACATCGAGGACGACAAGGTCATCCCGGTCATTCGCGACCCGCAGAAGGGCAGCCACGACACCGACGCCGTATTCTACTTCCCGGGCTGTGGTTCGGAGCGCCTGTTCAGCCAGGTCGGCCTGGCCACCCAGGCCATGCTCTACCACGTCGGCACACAGACAGTGCTGCCGCCGGGCTACCTGTGCTGCGGCTATCCGCAGACGGCCGCCGGCGAGGAAGACAAGGGACAGAAGATCACCACTGACAACCGGGTGCTCTTCCACCGCGTTGCCAACACCCTGAACTATCTCGACATCAAGACGGTGATCGTGTCCTGCGGCACCTGCATGGATCAGCTGCAGAAGTACGAGTTCGAGAAGATCTTCCCCGGCTGCCGCCTGCTCGACATCCATGAGTACCTGATGGAAAAGGGCGTGAAGCTCGAAGGCGTGCAGGGCGTGAACTACATGTATCACGAGCCCTGCCACACCCCGATGAAGGTGCATTCCGGCATCAAGGTGGCCAACGAGCTGATGGGGACACGAGTGGACCTTTCGGACCGCTGCTGCGGCGAGTCGGGCACCCTGGCGGTTGCACGTCCGGACATTTCCACCCAGGTGCGCTTCCGCAAGCAGGAGGAGATCGAAAAGGGTGTGGCGGTGATGCAGGAAGCCAGCCCCAACGCCCAGACCAAGATCCTCACCTCCTGCCCCAGCTGCCTGCAGGGGCTGAGCCGTTACGCAGACGACGCCGGCGGCATTGAGCCCGACTACATCGTGGTCGAACTCGCAAAGCACCTGCTGGGAGAGAACTGGCTGCCCGATTACGTCGCCAAGGCCAACAACGGCGGCATTGAACGCGTGCTGCTGTAAGCAGCGGCATCAGCAACGGAAAAGGGCGCCACTGGCGCCCTTTTCTCTGTGGCCTGTCGCGTCGCGATCAGGGCAGTTCGTGCATGCGCGCCCACAACTGCGTCATAGCGTCCGCTGCGCCCATGCGCAGGCGATAGTCGACAATATCGCTGACCTCGGTGTCACCCGGATTGATTTCAACCGATGGAATCCCGTTCTGCTGTGCCCACCACACCGGCCCGGAAATGTACGGAAAGACGCTTGTGGTGCCGATGGATACGATCAGATCGACCCCCGACTCGAGCACATGGGTAAGCTGATCCAGCCCCTTTTGCGGCAACATCTCGCCGAACAGCACGATATCCGGACGCAGCACGCCGCCGCACACCGGACACGCGGGCGGCAGATCAAGCCCGGCAAAATCGTGCACGCTGCGCTGATGCGGACACTCGGTGCAGCGCAGGTGATGCACCGTGCCGTGGATCTGGATCACCTTCTCCGATCCGGCCATGCGGTGCAAGCCGTCGACGTTCTGCGTCAGCACCCAGACCCCCGGCTTTTCCGCCTCCAGGTCGGCGATACGCAAGTGCGCCGCACTCGGCTTCGCGCCCCTGCAATTGGATTCGATCTCCCCGATGTAACGCCACGAGATGTCAGGCCGTTGCGCCATCATCTCGCCCGAAAGCGCCTCTTCGATCGTCAGCCCTTCGGCCGTCAGGCGCTCATGATACAAGCCGCCGATGCCACGATAAGTAGGGAGTCCGGAATCGGCGGAAATGCCCGCCCCGGTAATGAACAACACGCGCTCGGCGCGCTTCAGCAGCGCTGCAACCGCATCAATATCAGCATTCGTGCTTGACGAAACCGTCATACAGGCAAGACCTCAACCAGACAATCGTAAAAAATCGGCCCGCCCCCCATGTCGGTCAGTGCCGACGAGGTCACCGCATTTGCGTTCTCTCCATCGCCAGAGAGCTTCTGCCACCACACTGACGGACTCACGACGACACCGGCACGGATGTCCTCGGTGACCACTGCGCGGGCGTGAAAGGCACCACGATCATTGCTGATGCGCACCCGGTCCCCATCGCTGATAGCGCGCTTCGCGGCATCCTGCGGATGAATCTCGAGCTTCGGCGAGCCTTCCTGCTGCACGAAGCGGGGCAGATTGGCAAAACTGGTATTCAGGAAATTGCGGGCCGGCGGCGTAATCAATGCCAGCGGGTAGCGTTGGGCGAGCGCAGGATTGCTCGACACGGACTCGGCCGGCGGCGTCCAGGCCGGCAGCGGGTCATGCCCCTGCACAGCGAGCGCCTCGGCGTAAAACTCGCACTTGCCCGATGGCGTCCTGAAGGCGCCCTGGGCATACGGCACACTGGGGCGCGGCAGGTTCAGCCTGACCCAGCCTTGTGCTTTCAGGGCTTCCGGCGTCACCCCGAATGCGCGCGGATCGTCGCGATTAAAGGCCAGGGACGCAAGCTCGTCGTCGGTTTCGGAAAACAGCGCTTCGGAGAACCCCATCCGCGCCGCCAGCAGGCGAAACACCTCGGTGTTCGGCTTCGCCTCACCCAGCGGCGCGATCGCAGGCTCGTTGGACACTGCGTAAGCGTGTCCGTAGCTGCCATGCACATCACGGTGTTCGAGCTGGCTGGTGGCGGGCAGCAGGATATCGGCGTAGTCGGCGGTGTCGGTCTGGAACAGCTCGTGCACCACACAGAACAAATCCTCACGCGCGAAACCCGCCCGTACTTCATTGCTGTTGGGCGCAACCGCCACCGGGTTCGAGTTGTAGACGTAGATGGCCCGCAGCGGCGGCTCGCCGGCCTTGAGCAAGGCCTCGCCAATATTCGACATATTGATCGTGCGCGGCGGAAAGCGCTCTGCATCCGGATACAGGTCAGGCCGCGCCAGGGCGCGCACATCCTTGGGAAAATTTCCGGAAACGGAGAGCAGCGCCCCGCCCGCAGCATGTCGCCAGGCGCCGGTCAGGGCGGGAAGACAGGCGATGTTGCGCACCGCCATGCCAGCCCCCGCACAGCGGTTCAGGCCATAGTTGAGACGAATCATGGACGGTTGCGCGCGCCCATACTCGCGCGCAAGGCTGCGGATCACCTCGGCATCCAGACCGGTGACGGACGCCGCCCATTCGGGCGTATGTTCACGAACACGCTCGGCCAGCGCATCAAAGCCGATCGTGTGCTGCGCAATGTAGTCGTGGTCGAGCAGGTCCTCGGCGATCAGGACCTGCATCATTGCCAGTGCCAGTGCGCCGTCCGTCCCGGGCAGGGGCGCGATATGCTGATGACACTTTTTCGCGGTATCGGTGCGCCGGGGGTCGATGCAGATCAAACGCGCACCACGCCGCTTGGCCTCCTGCATGTAACGCCAGCCATGGAGGTTCGACACCACCGGGTTGCCACCCCAGATCAGGATCAGCCTGGCATCGACCAGTGCTTCGGGATCGGCCCCTACGGCCGCACCGACCGTCGCCTTCCAGCCGGCCGCGCCGGCCGAGGCGCAGATGGTGCGATCGAGCAGCGAGGCGCCAAGACGGTGGAAGAAGCGACGGTCCATGCTCTCGCCCTGCACCAGCCCCATGGTGCCGGCGTAACTGTAGGGCAGGATCGCGCGCGGATCGTCGGCGGCGATCTCGCGGAACTTCGCCGCAATGGTGTCCAGGGCTTCATCCCAGGTGATGCGCTCAAAACGCCCCTCACCCTTGCGCCCGATGCGTTTCATCGGATACAGCAGGCGCTGGTCGGAATACACCCGTTCCAGATAGTGCGACACCTTGGTGCACAGCGAGCCATTGGTGAACGGCATCCTCTCAGCACCACGAACGCGCACAGCCCTGCCCTGTTCGACGGTGATCTCCATCGCACAGGTATCCGGGCAATCATGTGGACAGGCGGCTTTCACCACCCTGGAATCGATGGCGCTCATGTGGATCTCCGTGGGCGCAATCCGCGCTATGTCAGCGCGGGCGGGATGCAGGGGCCGTCAGTTCAAGATAGCGACGGCGATCTTCCTCGAAGCGCAGGCGGAGAGACTCTCGTTCGCGCAGTTTGGCGTCGATGATCGAGCGCTGGGCGGCGATCTCTCCATCGACGTTGTGCTGATCTTCCGCGAGGTTTTGCGGCACGTTCTGGCCGCGATAGGACTCGGCCTCCTGCGCAAAGCGCGCCTTGCGCGCGATCAGCGCCTTCTCCCGCACGCGCAAGTCTGCAATCGTGCGATCCATGTCGGCCAGCGCGCGATCTCGACGATCGGCGATCGCCTTGACGCTGGGGTAGGTCTCCAGCAATGCCTGATCCAGCCGTCGCTGCTTGAGCGCAACGGCCTCGGCCTCCTTGCGACGACGCGCGTCCTCGTCACGCTCGGCGATCTCCTCTGCCGTCAGCGGCGGAGGTACGTAACGCCGCAGCGTGCCGCTCGTGCTGAGCTCACGATAGCCTCGTCCGTAACATGCAGCCGGGAGGATATCCCCGCACACGGGGCTACCGCCCACGTCACAGCAGTAGATGCTCCGTCCCTGCGCCGCCGCAGCCAAAGGCACGGCAAGCGCGGTCAGAAGCACGAGTTCAACGAGTCGAGCCGACGCCATACGCTTCCCGGTAGGCCTTGACCGCATCAAGATTGGCAGCGAGGTCGGGGCTGTCGGCCAGATAGCCGATGAGGTCATCGAGCGTCGCTACCGCAATCACGGGGATGCCGAATGTCTCCTGCACTTCCTGCACTGCAGACAGCGCGCCCTTGCCGCGTTCCATGCGGTCAAGCGCGATCACGACCCCGGCCGGCGTGGCGCCGGCCGCACGAATGATCTCGACCGATTCACGCACCGACGTACCCGCCGAGATCACATCGTCGAGGATCAGCACGCGGCCGACCAGCGGCGCGCCGATGAGCGTGCCCCCCTCGCCGTGATCCTTGGCTTCCTTGCGATTGAATGC
This sequence comes from Parazoarcus sp. PS-13 R2A, assembly GCF_057621855.1. Lineage (NCBI taxonomy): Bacteria > Pseudomonadati > Pseudomonadota > Betaproteobacteria > Rhodocyclales > Zoogloeaceae > Parazoarcus > Parazoarcus sp. PS-13 R2A. The sequence continues at coordinate 37,461 of NZ_JBYEXN010000009.1, read as the reverse complement.
GAACGGCAGGCCGACGCCTTCTTCCGCGAGCCGGATCGCCGTACCCGCCACCAGCGGGATACCCTTGTACGCGGGACCGAACAACATGTCGCACGCGACGCCGGCGTTACGAATCGCATGTGCGTAGTATCCGCACAGGGCACGAAACGACACGCCATCGTCAAACAGGCCGGCATTGAAAAAATAGGGCGAGTTACGCCCCGCCTTGGTCACGAATGACCCAAAACGCAGCACGCCCTTTTCACAGGCGAGGGCAATGAATTCCCGGCTAAAATCCACGATTCGAATCCTGCATTGCAACATGACTGGAAGTCTGCCCATGTTACGCATCATCTCTGCCAACCTCAACGGCATCCGCTCTGCAACCAGCAAAGGTTTTCTCGACTGGCTCGCAAATCAGGACGCTGACATCGTCTGTCTGCAGGAACTGAAGGCCCAGGGGCCAGACCTGAGCGATCAGATGCGGAATCCAGCCCCACTCAGTGGATGGTTTCACTACGCTGAAAAGAAAGGCTACAGCGGGGTCGGCATCTACAGCCGCCACACACCGGACCGCGTCGTGGAGGGCCTCGGCATTGCCGACATTGATGCCGAAGGCCGCTACCTGCAACTCGACTTCGGCGCCCTTTCGGTCATCTCCCTGTACCTCCCATCGGGTTCCAGTTCGGAAGATCGCCTCCAGATCAAGTTCTCGTTCATGGAGCGCTTCCTGCCCCACCTCGCCGCCCTGCGCGCAAGCGGTCGCGAAGTCGTGATCTGCGGTGACTGGAACATCGCCCACAGGGAGATCGATCTGAAGAACTGGAAGAGTAACCAGAAGAATTCCGGCTTTCTCCCGGAAGAACGCGCCTGGCTGAGCCGGCTGTTCGACGAACAGGGCTGGGTCGATGTCTATCGCGCGCTGTATCCGGACGCCGGAGAGACCTGCTACACGTGGTGGTCGAACCGCGGACAGGCCTGGACCAAGAACGTGGGCTGGCGACTCGACTATCAGATCGCTACCACCGGCATTGCGGAAAAGGCCAGATCCGCCGCGGTATACAAGGAGGCACGCTTCAGCGATCACGCACCACTCACCGTCGACTACGACTGGATACTCTGACGCCGGTCATGCCGGGCGGCTCAGCGAAGAGCCCCCGCCTGGCGACTCCGCACGGCCCCGGAATTCGATTTCGGGACACGCCTCGCCCGTCGCCGCGAAGCGCCGACAAACGGCGATCAGGCTTCGGCGGGCGCCGGACGGCATGTCGTGTGACGCCCCGCACACTCTCCGTTTCCAATCGATTTGCCATCTCGCCGGAAACGGAATAGCGTGGACTCATCACCGCGCAACCGCGCATTCGTCATAGTTCGCAAGGAGGCCAAGAATGACCGACACGACGCATCCCTCACGGGACAAACTCGTTTCCGACCTGAAGCTGGTGGTATCCGACGCCGAGGAGTTGCTGAAGCTAACGGCGGGCCAGGCGGGTGACAAGATTGGCGATGTGCGCAGTCGCCTCACTGACCGTCTGTCCGACGCCAAGGGCAGAATCGCCGATGCAGAAGCAGCCATTCTCGACAAGACGAAGAAGGCTGCACACGCGACCGACGACTACGTGCATGCCCACCCTTGGGAATCCGTTGGTGTCGCTGCGGGCGTCGCCTTCCTGCTCGGCCTGCTGGCTGGCCGCAGGTAAGCCGGCGCAGTGAGCGAGAAACGAAGACCGCGCCTGGCAGACAGCCTGCGCGGCTTTCTGGATCACGGGCTGGAGACGGCGCAGACGCGACTTGAGCTGCTCGCGCTTGAGGTGCAGGAGGAAAAGCTTCGCCTCAGCGGTCTTTTGCTCAATATCGTGGTTTCTGCGCTGCTGCTGGCCTTTGGAATCGTTTTCCTGCTGGTGTTTCTCACCGTGCTGTTCTGGGAGGAGCACCGCTTGCTCGCACTGGGCATTGCCACCGCCGTCTGCATCGGTGCTGCGCTGCTGACGGCGAGCAATGCCGCCCGCGAGATCAGGCGCGGCTCGCGGCTTTTTGCATCGAGCCTGGCCGAACTGGCCCGCGACCGAGCGGCCTTGCGCCGCGACGACGAATGAACCCGCGGCTGATCGAATTTGCGCTACGCAAGCAACGGCTGCAGATCAATGCGGAGCGCCAGCGCGACGATATGGTGCGACATCTCGAAGGCGTCGAATCCATTCTCGATACCATCGACGAAGTTCGCGACGGCGTAGGCTGGGCGCGCAAGCAGGCACCGATCCTGTCTGGCGCAGCGCTGCTGCTGATCGCGACCAGACCACGCCAGGCCTGGCGACTGGCCAAGCGGGTCGGAATCGCCTGGCTGATGTACCGGCGCGTGCAGGGCGGGCCCGGCGCACGGGCCAGCCTGCTTGCACTTCCGCTGGCTCGCCGCCTGCTCGAACGCATGTTGCGCCGCTTCGCCGGCAGCCGCGCCTGACACGGCCACCGACGAAGCTGGAATATCAGGACTGCGCGCGGGTCTTGGGCAGCAGCAGGTTGAGCAGAATCGCAGCGACGCCGCACAGACTCACACCTTGCAGGCTGAATCCGTCGAGATTGAGCGCCAGTCCGCCGATACCGAACACCAGCACCGCAGAAACGATCACGAGATTGCGCGGCTCGTCGAGGTTGGTGCGGTCGGCGATCAGGGTCTTGAGGCCGATACTTGCAACCGAGCCGAAGAGCAGCATCATGATGCCGCCCATCACCGGGACCGGGATCGACTGCAGCAAGGCGTTGAACTTCCCGAAAAAGGCCATCACGATCGCGAACACCGCAGCCCAGGTCATCACCTTGGGGTTGAAGCTTCTGGTCAGCGTGACAGCGCCCGTCACCTCAGAATAGGTCGTCACCGGCGGCCCGCCGATCAGACCGGCAAACAGCACGCCCAGTCCGTCGCCGGCGAGGGTGCGATGCAGGCCCGGCTTGTCGGTGTAGTCCTTGCCCGTCACCCCGCCGATTGCAACCACGTCACCGACGTGCTCGATGGCCGGCGCCAGCGCAACCGGGATCATGAACAGGATTGCAGCCCATTCGAAGGTCGGCGCAACGAAATCGGGCATCGCCACCCATGGCGCAGCGGCGATCTTGCCGAAATCAACCAGCCCCAGCACTGCAGCGAGCACATAGCCCGTGCCAACACCGACCAGAATCGGTACCAGGCGCAGGAGGCCCCGCCCGAAAACGGCCGCGACCACGGTCGCCCCGAAGGAGACCGTCGCCACGATCATCGCCGTGCCATACGGCACGAGTTCGACCTTGCCGTCTCCCGTCCGCCCCATCGCCATGTTCACCGCGACAGCAGCAAGCGACAGGCCGATGATCATGATGATCGGACCGATCACCACCGGCGGCATGAATCGATGCACGATCTCTGCCCCGTGCCGCCACACCAGCCCGGAGAAAACGAAATACACCAGCGACACACAGGCCAGCGCACCCATGGTGGCGGGCAGGCCCCAGGTCTGCATGCTGTAGATGATCGGCGCGATGAAGGCGAAACTGGAGCCAAGGAAAATCGGCACCTGCCGCCCGGTGACGAACTGAAACAGGAGCGTCCCGACACCCGCACCAAGCAGCGCCATGCTGGGGTTGAGGCCGGTCAGCAGCGGCACCAGCACCAGCGCGCCAAACGCCACGAAAAGAATCTGGGCACCAGAAACCGCCTGCCGCCACAATGGGTCGGCAGACTCGATGGGAACTTCACGCATTACCATTCTCCTTGCGCGCCAGCCATGCAGACCGGCTGCGGTCACTACCCTAGTATTTGCCGCGACATCGTCACACAGCGCCGGTCTGACGCCGGCATGGCTGCGGACAATGCGCGCCTGATCAGTTGTGCTTGGTACCGAAGATCTTGTCGCCCGCGTCACCAAGCCCCGGAATGATGTATCCGTGCTCGTTTAGGTGACTGTCGATGCTCGCGGTATAGATCTCGACGTCTGGATGACGCTCCTGCATCAGCGCAATACCCTCGGGCGCGGCCACCAGCACCAAAGCACGTACCTGGCCACAACCGTTGCGCTTGAGCATGTCCACGGTCGCTGCAAGCGACCCACCGGTGGCGAGCATCGGATCGATGATCAGGGACATGCGTTCGCCGAGATGTCCGACGAATTTCTCGAAGTACGGCGCCGGCTGCAGGGTTTCCTCATTACGTGCGATCCCTACGACGCTGACCTTTGCGCTGGGGATCATGTCCAGCACCCCATCGAGCATCCCCAGCCCTGCACGCAGGATGGGCACGACCGTCACTTTCTTGCCCTTGATCTGCTCGACTTCCACTGGTCCGGCCCAGCCATCGATGGTCACCGATTCGAGCGGAAAGTCCTTGCACGCCTCGTAGGCAAGCAATCGGGCCAGTTCGGCCGTGAGTTCGCGAAACTTCTTGGTGCTGATGTCACCTTCCCGCATCAGTCCGATCTTGTGGCGGACCAGGGGGTGATTGATCTGGTGGACGGGCATGAAGAATCCTGAGACGAAGGGAGTAGGCGACAGTTTACCTTCAAGTTTGTCCATCAGTCGGGCGATGCGGCCCCAGTGCGATAAAATCCCCTGCTATTGCCGCCCGCGGCCATCACAAACAAGAGAGAAGCAGACCGCCATGAACATGGATGAAATCCGACGCGCCCGTGAGGAAGCCGACTGTCTGGCCAATGAGGAGGCGGTCGAAGGCGCACTCGATCGCATGGCATCCGAGATCACGGCAAGGCTCGCCGACCGCAACCCGCTGGTCTACACCGTCATGAATGGCGGCCTGATCCTGGCCGGGCGCATCCTGACGCGCCTGCCCTTCCCGCTCGAAGTCGCATACCTTCATGCGACCCGCTACGGCCATGCCACGCAGGGCACCCTGCTCGACTGGCGCGTGCGCCCGACGCAGGACCTGCGCAACCGAACGGTACTCGTCCTCGACGACATCCTCGACGAAGGCCATACGCTCAACGCCATCATCGAATACCTCAAGGCCGAAGGCGCAAGCGAGGTGCTGTCGGCCGTGCTGGTGCACAAGGAACATGACCGCAAGGCCTATCCCGGCATGCGCGCCGACTTCAGCGGCCTCGACATCGCCGACCGCTTCCTGTTCGGATGCGGAATGGATTACAAGGGATACTGGCGCAATGCCCCGGGCATCTACGCCGTGAAGGGACTCTGAGGAGCGACACCATGCTGATCATCTTCAAATCCGACGCCAGCGCCGATGTCATCATGCTTGGCGACGCAGGCAAGCAAGTCATCGCGGCGATGGGCAAGGACCCCGCGGACGCCAAGGGCATCGTCACCGTGGAGCAGTTGCCCGCAGCCATCGCGAGCCTGCAGGCTGCAATCGAAGAGGATCGCGCCCGTCAGACCGAACGCACCGAAGCGGAGGAAGCCGCCGACCGCGAGGAAGGCCGCACCGGCATGGCCGCACCCGTCAGCCTCGCCCAGCGCGCATGGCCGCTGCTCGACATGCTGCAGCAGGCACAGAAGGAAAAAGTGCCGGTCGTCTGGGGCGTCTGAAGAGCATCTGCCCGGCAGAAGACTGCGCCATCACGGCGCAGCCTCCCCGCCGGGGTAACGGGCAAAGCCGGTTCAGACGCCCTTCTTCACCACCAGCACGTCTTCCATGATCAGGTACTCGAGATCCGAACCGAAGAACATGTTCAGCGCATCGGTCGGCGAGCAGATCATTGGCTCGCCGCGACGGTTGAGTGAAGTGTTCAGTGCCACGCCGTTCCCGGTGAGCTTCTCAAGCTCGAGCATCAGATCGTAATAACGCGGATTGAACTCGCGCCTGAGCACCTGCGCCCGCGAGGTGCCGTCTTCGTGCACGACCTCGGGCACGCGCGACTTCCATTCCTCGGACACTTCGAAGGTGAAGGTCATGAAGGGCGCGGGGTGATCCGTCTGCAGCATCTGCGGCCCGACCGTGTCGATCATGCTCGGGCAGAACGGGCGCCAGCGCTCGCGGAACTTGATCTGCTCGTTGATTCGATCCGCCACGCCCTCGGCACTCGGGCACCCCAGAATGGAACGCCCGCCAAGCGCCCGCGGTCCGAACTCCATGCGCCCCTGAAACCAGGCCACCGGATTGCCGTCGACAAGAATCTGCGCGATACGCTGCGGCACGTCATCGATCTGCACCCACTCCGGCCTGGACGGGTGGCGGGCGCAGGCCGCGATCACATCCTCATTGGTGTAAGACGGTCCGAGATAGACATGCTCCATCTTCTCGACCGGCACGCCGCGCGCAGCGGACACATAGGACGCCGCACCCACAGCCGTTCCCGAGTCGCCTGACGCCGGCTGCACGAAGAGTTCCTTCACCTCGGGGCGCGCGATGATCTTCTGGTTGAGCTTGACGTTGAGCGCGCCGCCGCCGGCAAATGCCAGCTTTCCGGTTTCGCGCAGGATGTCGCCCAGGTAGTAGTCCATCATCTGCAGCGACAGATCCTCGAACAGCTTCTGCATGCTCGCCGCGTAATGGATGTAGGGCTCGTCCGCCACATCGCCCGCGCGCATCGGGCCAAGCCAGTCGATCAGTTTGGGCGAGAAGTAGTAGCCCTTGCCCTTTTCCTTGTAGCGCCGGAAACCGATCACATTGGCGTAGTCGGTATTGATGACCAGCTCGCCGTTCTCGAACTTCGCCAAGCGCGAAAAATCGTACTTGTCCGGATCGCCATAGGGCGCCATGCCCATGACCTTGTATTCACCATCGAGCATCTCGAAACCGAGGTATTCGGTGATCGCACCGTACAGACCGCCGAGCGAATCGGGATCGTAGAATTCCTTGATCTTGTGGATCTTGCCGTTCTCGCCGTAACCGAAGAAGGTCGTGGCGTACTCGCCCTTGCCGTCGATCCCCATGATCGCCGTCTTTTCGCTGAAGCCCGAGCAGTGATAGGCACTCGACGCATGCGAAAGGTGGTGCTCCACCGGCACGATCTCGACCTTTTTCAGATCGAAGCCAAGCTGCAGCAAGGTCCATTCGATGCGCCGCTTGTAACGGTAGTAGCGGCGGTTGCCCATCAGGATCGCATCAAGACCGCGATCCGGCGCATACCAGTAACGCTTGGCATAATGCCACCGCGCCTTCTCGGTGATGCTGATCGGCGCAAACGGAATCGCCACCACCTGCACGTCCGCAGGCTTGAGCCCGGCAAATTCGAGACAGAACTTCGCAGCCTCGTAGGGCATGCGGTTCTTGGCATGCTTGTCGCGGACAAAGCGCTCTTCCTCTGCGGCAGCGATAAGCTTGCCGTCGATGTAGAGCGCCGCGGAAGGGTCGTGCGTCAGGGAGCCGGAAAGGCCGAGAATGGTAAGCGCCACGTATAGAACCTCGAATACGGAGAAAGGCCTCGAAGCAAGGGCCGATCAGAAGCGCCGGATTATACCTGCTCACGCACCTGCGTCTCTTCCGACGCGGCACTCGTCACGCCATGGCTTGCCGGCACATATTCCGGCACCCAGCGCTTCAGCCCTGCCCGAACAGCGTCGTCAGAGACGGGACCAGGCTGCCCCAGCCAGCCCTGAAGTTCGTTCAGGAACCCTTCCGGAACCGATCTGGATCGCGCAATTCTCAGTTTCGGGTGAGGCGTTTCCCTCGTTGCCTCAGCATCGGCAAGCAACTCTTCATACAGCTTCTCACCAGGCCGGAGACCGGTAAATTCGATCCGAATCTCTTCATCCGAGTAGCCAGACAATCGAATCATATTGCGCGCGAGGTCGACAATCTTGACTGGCTCACCCATATCGAGCACGAATACCTCGCCTCCATGCCCCATTGCCGAAGCCTGCAACACCAACTGCGCCGCCTCCGGAATAGACATGAAGTAGCGGTTGATCTCCGGGTGAGTCACCGTCACAGGCCCTCCATGAGCGATCTGTTCGGCAAACTTCGGAATGACGCTCCCTGTGCTGCCGAGGACATTTCCAAACCGGACAATCTCGAATTGCGTCGCTTTCGTGCCAAAACTGTGCAATGCCTCGCACACCATCTCAGCCAATCGCTTCGTTGCCCCCATGACGTTGGTCGGATTTACGGCCTTATCCGTGGAGATAAAGACGAAACGCTCGGCTTTATAGCGCTCGGCATGTACAGCGACCTGCAGGGTCCCCAGGACATTATTGCGCACCGCCTGCCATGCGTTACCCACCTCCATCAACGGAACATGTTTATAGGCCGCCGCATGGAACACAATCTGTGGAGCCCAAACCGCAAACACCTCATCCAGACGAACGCTATCCTTTACGTCTCCAGCCAGGGACACAACCCGCACATCGGGACGGTTCCTGGCAAACCACTGTTCCACCGAATAAAGGGCAAATTCACTCGACTCCAGAAGGACCAGCGTGCCTGGCTCGAACCGGGAGAGTTGCCTGCACAGTTCGCTCCCGATGGAACCCCCGGCCCCTGTGACAAGGACGGTCCGGCCCGCAAGCATTGCCTGAACATTCTCGGTATCGATATTGACCGGCTCACGTCCGAGCAGATCCTCGATTTCGACCGGCCGCATAGCGCTGATCGAGACGCGGCCATTCATGAGCTCTTCGAGTCCCGGAACGGTGAATACATGCGCGCCGGCACGCACGCCGATATCCGTTGCCCGCCGCAGCGTTTCAGTCGCAGCTGAGGGCATTGCAAGAATCACATGACTGGCCTTGAATTCGCGCAACACCTCGGGCAGCGCACCCAATCCGCCCACGATGGGTATACCGAACAACTCCATACCCCATTTACCCGAATCGTCGTCGACCAGAGCCACCACACGCCAGTCCGGACTGCGTTCGAGTTCACGCATCAACATGGCGCCACCGCGCCCTGCACCGACGATGACTACGGGCTTACCTTGCGCTATCAATCCACCATACAGCCGATGCTCCTTCCACATCCGCCATGCCGCACGCCCCCCACCCATCACAAGGAGCAGCAACACCGGATAAAGAACGATCATTGATCGGGGAATCGCGGTAGTCCCCCTGTCCAGCGCAATCCACATTACCAGTGCCACGCCAGAGACCGCGACCGCCTTCAGAACACGCTTCAAGTCGGGAAGGCTGGCAAATACCCACATGCCGCGATAAAGTCCGGCCCAGCGGCAAGCCACGGCGTGTACGACAAGCAAGCCGCCCAAACCGAGGAAGGCCAATCTGACATACTCGGAAGGGAGATCGAAATTGAACCGCAGCAGCAGGCCGCCGCACCACGCAATGGCGACGGCAAACAGGTCGAAGAGAAACACGAGCGCAGAGCGCAAGAATCGAATCATATTTTTATGAGCGAACCGGCCTGAGATTGACAAGCACCCTCCGGCAACGGCTTTAACACTTTCTATTCAGGGCAGGAAAGGATTACGCCTCTTTTCGGCGTCAGCCGATTCAGACCTCGTGGGTAGCCGCCAGCATTACAGATCGGAGCGCATTGCAGGTATGTTCGACCGAGGCCTCATCAAGCGTCGGATGTACAAGGAACATCAAACTCGTTTCACCCAACTCCTTTGCAACAGGCAAACGGTGGGATGGCCGCCATCCGGTAGCATCAAAGGCACGCTCAAGATAGACCTCGGGACAGGACCCGACCAGACAGGGCACTCCAAGCGCATTGATCTCAGCGATCACCCTGTCACGATCCCATCCAGCACCAAGACGAGCCGGCTCAACAAAGACATAGCACTTGTATGCCGCATGGCGACAGTCTTCCGGGGCCACCGGCACTCTGAGGCCGTCAATTGTCTTCGCACAATTCCAGATCGTTTGCGCATGAGAATTTCGCAGCCTCGACCACTCTGCCATCCTGCGCAACTGAATCCGCCCGAGTGTCGCCTGCATTTCAGTCATACGCCAATTGGTACCGAACTGCTCGTGAAGCCAACGAAACCCGGGTTCGTGTTCGCGTTCGTAGACTGCGGCCCAGGACTTTCCATGGTCCTTGTAAGACCACATCCGCAACCACAGATCATGGTCGTTGGTCGTAACCATGCCACCTTCTCCACCCGTCGTCATGATCTTGTCCTGGCAGAAAGACCACGCACCGATGTGGCCGATGCTCCCAACGGGGCGCCCCTTGTAGCGGGCACCGTGAGCCTGGGCACAGTCTTCGATCACGGCAAGGTCATGCTCACGAGCCAGGGCCATGATCGGGTCCATGTCACACGGCCAACCTGCAAGATGCACGCAGATGACTGCTCGAGTGCGAGCGGTGAGCACCCTTCGCACCGTATCGGCGGTAAGGTTCTGGCTGTCACGGTCAACATCGGCAAAAACCGGCGTCGCACCTGCTGTGATGATGCAGGAAACCGAAGCCAGAAAAGTACGAGCGGTCACGACGACCTCATCACCCGGCCCGACACCCAGCGCCTTGAGCGCAAGATCAAGAGCGACAGTACCGTTAGCCAGCGCAACCGCATACTGACACTCAGCCCATCGGGCGAACTCGTCCTCGAACTGGCGCCCCTCGTTTCCAGTCCAGTAGTTCACCTGCCCGGAGCGCAAAACCTTGCCGACCGCAGCGATCTCGTCCTCGGAAAAATGCGGCCACGGGGCGAACTCGATGACACCATCACCCTCTCCGGCCTTCTCGGAACACCGTCTCATTGACTCACTCACCTTCATTGCTTTGCGACGACCTGATCTTGTCGGGGTGACGGGGTCGCGCGGGGACATCTCCCCTCACGACGCCCCCGGCCGGAACAATCGCATCATCGCCGACTGAAAACCCTGGAATCGCGACCGCGCCAGCACCGAACAACACTCGCCGTCCGACCTTGACGCCGCCGCATAGCCTTGCTCCTGGTCCGATATGGGCACCCTCTGCGACCCAGCAGTCATGGTCAACCGAGGCGCAGGTATTGATGATCGCGTGCTCTCCGATCACCGCATCAGCGTTGATAACAGCCCCCGCCATCACCACGCAGCCTGCACCGATCCGGGCCGAAGGAGATACGACGGCGCGTGGGTGCACGACAGAATCGAAGCGGAGACCACGTTCGGCAATACGAGCGCCCATCATTGACCGGATTCGATTGTCGCCAATCGCGACGACAACCGCATCAACGCCTTCACTTGCAGCAAAATCAATCATCGCATCCAGACCGCCGAGTACGGTATATCCACACCATTCCTGACCGCGGCGCCCAGCATCACCATCAAAAACACCCGCGACCGAATCGCCCTGCTGCACGATCGCGTCCACCACGACTTTTGCGTGACCTCCTGCCCCGAAAATGACAAGCCTTCTACTCACCGTTGCGCCCCTTCTGCTGGCTACCGGTAAACGGAGTCATCGTTTCCCGCCCGGGCTCGCTGACGCCATGACGGCCAAGCACCTTCCCAATCGTCATCAACAGAATTCTCAAGTCAAGCGCAAATGAACGGTGATCTACGTACCAGACATCGAGGCGAAAGCGCTCGTCCCACGATAGCGCATTTCGCCCGTTGACCTGGGCCCAACCGGTAATCCCGGGCCGAACGTCATGCCGCCTCCCCTGCTCCGGGGAATACAGTGCCATGTACTCCATCAATAGCGGGCGCGGTCCGACCAGACTCATGTCGCCCTTCAGGACATTGAACAACTGAGGAAGCTCATCCAGGCTGAGCTTGCGAATCGTCCGTCCAACGGCCCCCAGCCGCGCCTCGTCGGGCAGCAAGCGGCCGGAGGCATCACGTTTATCCGACATCGACCGGAACTTGTACAAAGTGAAAGGCCGCCCATGCAAGCCTGGTCTGAGCTGTCGAAAAAGAACCGGCGCTCCGAGACAGCGCCAGATAATCAGCGCAAGCAGCAGCATCACTGGCCAAAGCAGCATGATAGCGAGAAGGGCCATGGTCAGATCAAACGCGCGTTTCATGCTGACCCTCCGCACCCGAGCGCAACAGGCTTCCAATAAAAGCTGTTAGCGCCCCCGTTACAACCATTGCCGAGAACTCGTTTGTCGCACGACCCCTCCCTGCACTGCCCATACGTGCTCGAAGGTCTGCGTCACGAACCAATTGTGCAAGCACATCAACCAGCCCGCCTACATCTCCTGCCTCATGCATCAAGCCGGTCTCCCCCTCCACGACGGCGTCCGTCAATCCGTAGATCCGGGACGCCACAACCGGCAGACCACAGGCGCCAGCTTCAATGATGACGGTGCCAAACCCCTCGCGATAGCTGGGCAGGCAAAACACATCTGCAGCCGCCATGAAGTGCTCGGGATGATCGGTAAAATCCACAAAATGGAGCTGAGCCGCGGCGCCAACAAGCACTTCGACCTCGTGCCGCAATCCGGCCTCGTCGGGCCCCACGACAAGCAACACACAATCCGGTATTGACGCAGACAGCGCAGAAAACGCAGCGGCCAGATCGAGCACGCCCTTGTCGCGGTTCAAACGGCCAACAAACAGCAGAACCACCGCATCCTCTGCAACGCCCAAAGAGCGGCGCACCGCCTGCCTTGCTTCCACCGAAGGCCTGAAACGGACGGCATCAACTCCCGAGATCGACCCACTCGCCAAAACCGCCGAGTGCCTATCGTTTGTAATGCCCTGATCAATCAGAAATTGTCGCTGGGACGCACTGTCAGCGAGAACATGCGTTGCACACCTTGCAATAAGCCGGTCAGCCATTTTCAGCAACGTGCGCCCAAGTCCGGTCCGGGTGGCCCATACCTGCCCGGTGAACATATGTATCCGAGACGGCACGCGCGCGAGGCAACCCGACACCATCGCCATTAGCCCCCCTTTGGGGGTCACGGAAAAGACAAGATCAAATCGCTCACGATGGAAAACACGCGTCAGGCGGGCCAGGCATTGAAGATCCAACATCGGCGCGATTGGACGTGCAAACGGGATTGAGATCACCCGCACGCCGCGAACATCCGCAGAAATACGTTCAGGGTCAGCCGTATTGGTAATCACGGTCACGTCGTTGTCTGCGGCAAGCGCCACGATGTGCGCACGGAGAAAAGCGATCACCGTCATATCCGACGCCGCGACCAGCGCCACCTTCTTTCGGTTATCAGCAGCGCTCATGCGGAAGCCCAAAGAGGATTCGCGTTGATGACAATCCGCGGCGAAGGCGTGACTCAACGAGTTCAGACTTCATATCCGATCTAGAGCTCATGATCTCAAACCGGGTGGCGATTGAAGGCAAGTCCGCGCGAGAGCACTCTGCGCAAATCAGCAACTGCGACAACAGGCCGTAGCAGGCGAAAGCGCTCAGTGCATGCAAGCAGCGCCGCGAGAAAGGGGTATTTCGACAGCAACCGGATATTGCTCCTCACCTCCATCCTTAAGGCGCTTTCCCTGCAGCGCTCAAATCGTAAGAGATGCTTGAGCAGCCAGAATGCCCAAATATGTGCATCCGCACGCGTACCAAGAAAAGGCTGCCCATGCCGCTCGAAGTACTTTCTGAGCACCTGGAGCTCCCAGCGCGACACATTGAGGTTGTTGCGCGACAAACCGGACTCGTTGTAACGGTAGAGATATAGTGGTAATTGGATATCGACAACAGTAACCCCTCCATCGAGGAGTCGAAGCCACAGATCAAAGTCTTCGCAAGAACGCAGACTTTCGTCATAGCCGCCAACCCCTGCCAACAGCTCTCTGGAGATCATGAGCGCTGCGCCAGTGAGACTGTTGCGCATGACTATTGAGCCGCTTTCCGCTACCTCACGCACCTTGAATTCGTTTTCACAGTGCGCGGTCTCGGCAAGCTCACAGCTGTCACCTATGCGCCTGACCTGACATGTCACGGCAATTTCCGGTCGAAAAACCCGAAGCTGAAACTCGATTTTCTGCGGATGCAGTTCGTCATCGGCGTCAAGAAACGAAATCACATCTCCCGTGGCAGCGTTCAGGCCAACATTTCGCGACGCGGCCAGACCCAGATTGCGCTCATTCCTGATGTAAATAACCTGAGGATAGCGTTGCAGAACGGCTTCAATACGGTCTGTCTCGGGCGAGCAGTCATTGACCACGATGATCTCTTCGACCTGGCGTGTCTGCCCATGAAGCGAAGCAATCGCGAGGCCCAAGGTTGCAGCATCCCGGTAACAGGGGATGACTACGCTGACTCGGTGTGGAACTGCACTCATGGCAAGATGCTGCGCGCCAGAAAATAGGCGGCCTTGAGTCGATAGCTCAGGTCGAGTGGTTGGACAAGTGCGCGCAGAAGACTGCGACGTGCTCCCGTGACATCACCATGCATCTGAGCAATCCGCCCGCTCCGGTAGGCCAGAAATCCCTCTGCGCGGCGGCGGTCAGCCAACGGCAATTCATCAATATACTGCGCATACAAGGTGCGAATGCGCGATATCTGCTTTGGTGAAGCAGCCGATATGTTCCCACCACCAAGCCAGTAATAACCGAGGCATTCGGGCAGTCGGACAAAGCGCTCAGTCAGTCTCGAAATCCGAACCCACGTATCGTAATCTTCCACGGAAATGAGTTCCCGGTTTTCCGTGATTCCGCCCAACTGTTCGATAAGCGCTCTGCGCACGACAACACTGGAATTGGGCACAGACATGCCGGTGCATAGCAAGGCCTTGAACATGGGGTGCTTGGGCTCCGTCGATACGATCCGTTCGCTGAAAACCGTTTGAGCGGTATCGCGAACGATAAACAGATCGTGGTAAACAAGATCTGCACCTGCGTCGAGCGCGGCCACACTCTTCTCCAGCTTGGCAGGCGTCCACCAGTCGTCAGAGTCAAGAAAGGCAATATATGGAGCCCTGGCCCCGGACACACCACGATTGCGCGGCCGCGCCGGCCCGCCAAAGTTGTCCGCGGTATCGAAGCGGAGACTCAGTCGCCCCGAAAACTCATCCGCAACGCTTGCGCTATGATCCGTTGACCCGTCATCACAGACCAGTACCTCGAAGTTGTCCAGAGTCTGCAGCGCCAGCGAGTCGAGGCACCGCCTGAGGTCATCCGCGCGGTTGTATGTGGGAATGACGACGGTCACCCGCGGATTGGCGCATACCTTACTCACCACTCAGGCGACCTTCAGACGCGTCGAAAAATAGGCGATCGTTTCCTTCAGCCCATCTGCCAGATCGACTTTCGGCTCCCAGTCAAGCACCTGCTTAGCCAAGGAAATATCCGGCTGCCGTTGCTTTGGATCATCGGCTGGCAGCGGTTTGAAGATCAGCCGGCTCTTCGAGCCCGTCAGCCGAACAACCTGCTCCGCCAGCTCCAGCATCGTGAACTCACAGGGATTCCCAATATTCACCGGTCCGACAAAATCCTGAGCCGAGTCCATCATGCGAATCATGACTTCTACCAGGTCGTCGACATAACAGAAGCTTCTGGTCTGCTGGCCATCCCCGTAGATCGTGATGTCCTCACCCTTCAGCGCCTGAACGATGAAATTACTGACCACTCTACCGTCGTTGGGGTGCATGCGCGGACCATAGGTATTGAAAATCCGTACGACCTTGATCTGCAGTTGATGCTGGCGCCAGTAATCGAAAAAGAGCGTTTCAGCGCAACGCTTTCCTTCGTCGTAACAACTCCGGATACCAATAGGATTGACCTTGCCCCAGTACGACTCGACCTGCGGGTGCACCTCGGGGTCTCCGTAAACCTCGCTTGTCGACGCCTGCAGGATTCGCGCCTTTACTCGCTTTGCCAGTCCAAGCATGTTGATCGCACCATGAACACTCGTCTTCGTCGTCTGAACCGGATCGTGCTGATAGTGAACGGGAGACGCTGGGCAAGCCAGATTGTAGATCTGGTCTACTTCGACGTAGAGCGGAAAAGTCACGTCATGCCGCATGACCTCGAAGTAGGGATTGCCCATCAGATGGGCAATATTATCCTTGCTACCCGTGAAGAAATTATCCACGCATAGTACATCGTGCCCCGCTTCGAGAAGGCGTTCACACAAGTGAGAGCCGAGAAAGCCGGCCCCGCCAGTCACCAATATCTTTTTAGTCATCGTCTTTATCGTGTCCCAAGTAAGCCAATCAGTTTTCGGGGGGCCTTGAACATCAACTCAGCGAGCCTGAGGACACCTCCAGGGATCGCAAAAAACAGGGCCAGAGGATCCAGCTGGACGATCCGCTTCAGGTGGTATGGGATATTGGACACGCCGTTCGCTGAGGGAGAAAGCACGTGCACAGCCCACAGGTACATCACATGGGTTCGATACCGCATTCTCTCAAAGGAAGTCAGCTCAAGCGTCCGTACCTGCCCCAGCAACAACCTGAAATACTCTTCGAAGACGACCCTGTCCTTAGTGACGCTTCGAATTGTGCTGCGATGCTGACGAAAATAGTTCAGGGGCTCTGCAACGTATGCAACATCGTAGCGAGCGGCAATCCTGAAGAAGAGATCCCAGTCGCAACAAACCTTGTACTCCGAAGACAAATAGCCAACGGTGTCAAAGCAATCTCTTCGAATAAGCGCTGCGCTAAGGTTTGGAATAACGCATGAGTGCATCAGAAAGCGAGACGCCTCGGAACCGGGGAGCAACACGTCGCCGGAACACCGGGCCCTGAACGCATCTTCACGAATCGAAAAGTCGTCACCCAGCACAGTTCCGTCCTCATCAACCATCAGGCTGCGACAGAATGCAATGCCAGCAGATGGATGCTGCCTCATCGCATCGACAAGGCGCTCAATCATGCGCGCATCACAATCATCGTCGCAGTTTGCGAACAGCACAAACTCGCCCGACGTCAACTCGACGCCTTGGTTGCTTACGGCCACCCACCCGCCATTTTTTTCGCGAACGAGAAGGCGGACGCTCGGTTGCCCTTCATACGAGCGGAGAACGTCGACGCTATTGTCCGGAGAACAGTCGTCGATCACCAGAATCTCTGTGTTCGGGTAGGTCTGCCCGA
Organism: Parazoarcus sp. PS-13 R2A; assembly: GCF_057621855.1. NCBI lineage: Bacteria > Pseudomonadati > Pseudomonadota > Betaproteobacteria > Rhodocyclales > Zoogloeaceae > Parazoarcus > Parazoarcus sp. PS-13 R2A. The sequence continues at coordinate 20,653 of NZ_JBYEXN010000009.1, read as the reverse complement.
GAAGACTATCCATTCTGCGGGGGAGGAATCCCGCATGGTTATAGCTGGCAACGACGACACTAACCACCCCGACGCCCGATTCCTGCTTCATTTGAACAGGCCTTTTGCACGCAGTTCGTTCAGGCTCTCCTCATAGCGGTCACCACTGATCTGTTCGCCCTTCACCCAGTTAACAAATGCACTCAAGCCGTCGTCGATTCCAACTTTTGGCTCAAATCCCAGGGTACGTTTCACTTTCTCAAGATTCGCAACGTTGTGCCGAATGTCGCCAATCCTGAACTGGCCGGATACGCTGATTGAAGAACACCCACCCAGATGCCGGAGCAGGGTTTGCGCAATCGTCATCACATCCGTAGCTGCACCAGAGCCGACGTTGAAGACGTCGACCAGAGGCTCCGGGTGCTCGATCCCCTTGACGGTCGCATCAACCACATCGCCGATGAAGACAAAATCGCGGCTCTCGCGACCATCTTCGAATATATTGATCGGGCTACCGTTCCGAATGCGGGTGGAGAAGATCGAGAGGATGCCCGTATAGGGATTCGACAGCGACTGCCCAGGGCCATAGACATTCTGATAGCGGAACGCCAGGGCCGAAATCCCCAGAGCCCTCCCCACCGTCAGCACCAACTGTTCCTGTGTAAGCTTCGTTACCCCATAGACGGAAGAGGGATGCAAAGCAGCCCCTTCATCTGTCGGCACCACCTCCAACGGCAAGGAACAAACGGGACAGAGATGCTCGAACTGCCCCTTGACCATCTCCTCGGCGCTTCGAGCCTCGGGATGGAGGGTGCCATGCACCGGGCAGCGATAACAACCTTCACCGTAGACTGCCCGTGAAGAGGCCACAACCAGTCGCTTTACCGGGAAGCCATCATTCGCAATCACGTCCAGCAGCAGTGCCGTACCCCCAACATTCACTTCGGAATAATGCTGGATTGCATACATGGACTGCCCTGTGCCAGTCTCAGCTGCCAGGTGTACAACCGTATCCACGCCCGGAAGAACTTTCATCAAGTCAGCCCGGACAGTTACATCACCACGAACAAAGCGAGCCTTGCCTTCAAGTCGCTTGAAAAGCGGTGACTGCTCGGGATCCGCGCCGTGGATCTGAGGTGCGAGATTGTCGAGAACCGTCACCTCGTGCCCACGTTCGCTCAGCGCAAGTACGAGTGCCGATCCGATAAACCCGGCCCCGCCCGTTACAAGTATCTTTCTTCCGCTCATCCCTTGCCCTGTCTCAAAACGCCCTTGCTCTCCCAACGTCCCGCAGATCGATCGTAGTACCGAATGACCACCGCAGGGCTTCCGACCGCTACAGAAAAGTCCGGAATGTCATGCGTCACTACCGAATTCGCGCCGACAACGCAGTTCTTGCCGACGCTCGCACCAATGATGCACACATTTTCGCCGATCCAGCTTCCTTCTCCGATCACCACGGCGTTCTTGAAACGAACGGGTTGATGCATTATCGGTACGCCAACGTCCTCATAGGAATGAAGGTTATCGGAGATGTAAACGTTGTTCGCCGTAAGCACATGGTCCTCGATGACGACGTCACGCACGGCAGTAATGTGGTTGTTGTAACCGAGGACGCACCCTGAGCCGACGAGCAGACGCCCCGACTGACCTTCTGGAGGCTCACAGTACAACCAGGCGCCACGCTGCATGACCGTGCGATCACCAAGGCCAATGTGTTCTCCACCATCGACACGAAATGGCGCGTACAACAACACATTCCTTCCACAACGGCCGAAGCGGGGAGCATGAACACATGCGAACCAGAGACTACGCAGTTTCGCCAGGATTCGCTGCACAAGACCAATCATCACTCTTGCTTCCGAAGCATCGTCAAGAACACCTCAGGACTCGCAAAATACGGTGCAAGCTCTGAGAGCCTCTGTTCGCTCAATGTCCACCACTCAGAGTCTGCCAGCCCCCCGCACAGCGTTGCGTCAAAACGTTGCCGCAACGGGCGGCAGGGAACACCGGCCGCGATTGTATAGGGTGGCACATCCCGGGTCACCATCGCCCCTGCACCGATTACCGCGCCCACGCCAATACTGACCCCCGCCCGAATCATCGCCCGCTCTCCTATCCAGACATCCGCTCCCACGACCGTCCTCGGGATCGACTCCTGAGCAGCATTCTGGCTCGCGAAAAATCTGGGGAGCGGCTGCGACCGGTCATAGAACACGGGACTTGTACTCACGAGCGAGGTTGGATGATTAACAAGCCCAATCGTCACATTCGCAGCAATCGAACAGAAAGGCCCCACTTCAGCCCCAAGCAGCAGTGTGTTCTCCTGCACATAGCTGTAGGAGCCAAGCGTGGAACAAATCAATCTCGCGTTCCGGAAAAGGACCGCGTAATCACCCAGGCTACTGTCCCCATCCACCGTCGCACCGCCGTGGATGACACTTCGCGAAAATCTGCGGCGAAGCCGAAATTCGTAAAGGGTGCGACGAAGCGACGTCGAGATGCGGTTCATGCGGATTGCTCCTTACGATCTCCGTTCAACAGACCTTCGATAAACTTCAGATTGCGCTTCAGGTTCTCACCATCCAGCGGTCCGATGTACCTTTCCATCGTTCCTCTATCAAGAAACGCGTCATACCGGTCATCGCCCCGCATGAAGTCCGAAATCGCCACCTCAAGGTCGTCTGCGGAATGGGTCGTGATCAACTCGGACTTGCCATCGAACGGCGCGTCCAGAACCTGCCTGTCGTTCTTGTGGTAGACGCAGGGGATACCCAGACAGGACGCCTCGAACAAGGTCTGCGAGTAGATCGAAACATAGAAATCGGTCTCATCCAACACAGCCCGCATCGGGACCTGATCAAGGATGGTATCAACCACCCCTCCGAAATACTCATCGCAGAACCGGCGATACAGTTCCTTGTACCCATTGGCGCGCACCTTCAACACCACACGGACACACGCTCCCCGTGACCTGAGCCTGAGGATCGCCTCAAGCACGTCGTTGAGGAATTCAAACTCTACCGCGAGGTATGAATTAAGGTCTGTATTACTGAAGCCGGATGCGCCAATCGTGATGACAGGATTCTCGCGGTTGATACTCCGCCGCGGCACCATGGCGTAATCGTCCATTCGGGGATCACCCAGACAAATCACGTTCTTCATTCCACGGAAATAGTGATCCCGAACACTCTCCGAATACGAATTGATCACATCCGCATACTTTCCTTCATCGAGAAACGCGCTGCACAGAAGCCCATTAATGATCAGATAGCTGGGGACTCCTCGAGCCTTGGCCACGCAGTCAACCAGCATTGCAACCTGCCCAAGGTTTGCGATCAATACCACAAGTCGGATGGGGTGGCGATCGAGATAGCGAATCACGCAGTCAAGCGCACGCAATGTTTCGGGCAAGCTCGACGAAATCCGGGTTTCAATCGCGCGGCTGACCGCATCAGTCACATCCACACCAGTCGTGAGTACAAGACGGGCCGCACGTTTCGCACGGTAGACGCCCATCAGCGCCGAAGCTGTCCCACGATACCGCTCCACATCCCCGTACACAGGGATGGGTCGCTCCCGCAGAAACTTCATCGCCCCTCGCGAGGCAGAAAAATGTCCCTGGAGGACCTGGACGCCCGGCGTCTTGCTAAGGCATTGCATCAACTTGCGCGTCGGATGGTACTCCTGAACGAATACCCTGACCCTCTGCCTGAAACGTCCCCCGACGCTATCCCAGGCACTCATCAAAATGCCCTGCACGGTAATCACGGCATCCCGGACGCGGTGCCGGATACGCCTGACATGCACACGCTCGTTCATCCATCGGTGAACTGGAAAGAAATACCCATCCAGCGACGACCGCCCACCAGTTGCAAGACGCGACCAAGTCAGCGCCATGTCCTGCAAGACAGACTCAATAACGTTGTTATTCGTGCATACAAGAAGCTTCTGATAGGAAATGCATCTCAACTGCTCAAGACACAGGCGACTGCGCACGTAAAATGTAAAGTCATTCCAGATCAGAATTCGAAAACTGAACCCGAAATCAACCCCATTGTGCCGAAATATGTCATTACCCTCCTCATCCAGGTGCCAGTCCTGGAAAAACCTGTACATGAGGAAATTGTTTTCCTGCATGACGGACTGGGAGCACAGGTGATCCACGTAGTACGCGACACCACCAAGCGCCAGAACATCCCGCCGCAGGCCAAAGTCATAGGTCAGAATCAAGTCAAGCGCTGGCTCGAAGTTGGGCACTACCGACGACCAATCGGCTCTGGAATCTACGATGAACACGTTCCGGAATGATGATCCAGGAACGATTACGTTTTCATCACAGCCCAATTCGAACTCCTGCCTTCTGTCCAAGAATGACACCTCAGACAGCTCTGCACACAAAATGAATCAATGGCCGCCCCTTGCTCCCCTTCACAGTTGGCATACCGGTGTCCATCACCGTCTCAACTGCAAACCCTGCACGCTTCACAGCCTCAAGCCAATACCAATTCGGATAATCCCGGTCACCGAGATCTGGGTCGTAAAGATAGCCCGAAGATGAAATCGAGGGAGAAACCGGCATATAGCGTCGAGTGGCCAGATTACGAAGGATTCGAAGACTTGCCACAAACACAGACACGAGAAATCTCAAACCCGTACGTGGCGTTTCGTTAAGGATGACAAGCAGACCACCAGGCTTCAGTGCGCGGCGGGTCTCCTTGAGCACGGACTCAAGGTTATCGGCGTGATGCAGCGCAGAAGACGCCACAATCGCATCCAGACACGCCCCATCAAAAAGAAGAGGTTGAAACAAGGCCTCAAGCGTAACGACCTTCTCAGCATTACCCTCCATTAAAGTCATGACTTCAGGCAGCAACTTATGGAGGAAATGCTGACTCGAATCGAGGGCATAGACGGTCTTCACTGAGTCAACGCGCGACAGCATGGCGGTCAACCACCCACCACCGCAGCCAAGATCGAGCACGTCAGCGCCCTGCGGCAGCAGGGCCGCCCAATCTAGCTTTTTCGACGCGTCGACATAGTTGCAGACCTCACCGACTGTATTCAGATACGCCCTGGCGTTCTGCAAATATTCGTTCGAGTCAGGGTACGAATTAACCATTGACTGATCAAATTGCGATACACCAGACAGAGCTTGCTTAACAATCCAGTTGTCGTTCATTTCAACTTTCTCAAGATATCACGCACACCATGCTTCACTTTCTCTATGACTGGCGCCATTTCATCCTTGCGCAAGCCAACGACGGAGGGCACGTAAATCAATAACGTAACAAATATGAAAGCGTACAAAAATCCACTTCCCAGCATTCCGAAAAACAACTCCGACTTGTCCGTACCAGCAGCAGCCAGACCTGGAGCAAGAACCCGAACGGCGAACATCGAACCGTAACCCACACACAGAAGGGTCGCGATGGGTAGCAACTGATAGTACCAACGGAAAGCAGCCAGATACTGTCTGCAAATCATCCACGACTGAACATTGACGAACAGAATATTCAGACAGACCATCTTGATCGCAAGCCCCAAAGCCCCTAAACCCATACCCGAAACCCACACACCATCGGTCGGTCCAATCAGCAGGTACGAAACAGGAACGCTCACAACCAAACCGGAAACGGCCACCTTCATGTAGCTATGGGTCCTTCCGGTTGCCATGAACAATGTCCCGTTAATCTGTCCCATTGTCTGATGAACAGGGTAAAAGAGCATCAGAAACAACACCGGCCATCCGGCATGATAGGCCTCACCAAGCAGGGCAACGACAAGGTTTTCAGCCCAAGGAGCAAGGAAGCAGGATACGCCTGACGCCAAAAGCATCAGAAACCGGGTCGCCTTCTGATGCAGAACAATCACACGCGAGTTGTCACCGCGCGCACACGCCTCGGCAACCTCCTTCCAAAGAATATTGAGCACCGAACTGGTCGCCAGCAGGCTTATGGTGGAAAGTTGAGCCGCGACCTGATAGAAACCTTGCTGACTGGATCCGCCGAAACGCTGCAACAACCACCGGTCTGTGATCTCATAGCAGAACGTAAACACTGCGATGATCATCATCGGCCTGCAGTACGCGAGATACTCCGAAACGACTCCACCCAGTGACGCAGCACCACCGTCGTCAGCATTGCGAACCACCCCCTTACGTAGTGCGCCGGAAAGCCACGCGGCAGCAACCAGGTACTCGACGATGATGGCCGACAAGACCGAGCGGACTGACAACCAGTCGCCCAGCAGCATGGCCGAAACCAAAATGACATGCGTTGAAATGATCAAGAGCCCCGACACCTGAATCCGGACAGTCATTCGGGCCGCTTCGTGAATCTGCACAACGGTTTGCCAGACCTGATTCTGAAGAAAAGTGGCCAACAGGGCGAGCACCACAAGGTCACGTGACTGCCCAAGCCAGAACCGGTCGACGAGCGACTGCGGGAGCAATTGGATAACGAGCGCAGTTGAAAAAACGAACTGAAATCCAAGCCATCCAAAGTACACGAGGTAGTAGAGACGCCCCCGATGGCGCTGCGCGATAAAGGTATAGAAGGCGCTACCGGACCCCATGTCGAGCAAGGCACGAATAGCCCAGAAACTCCCGAGGAGATACGCCAGGTTACCGTAATCCGATGGCCCAAGCCCGCGCGCAACCAGCAGTCCCGCGATTAGACTTATTGCAGCGCGCGCCATATTGGCGCCGACCGAGAACAGAAGCCGGTGCTTGACCGACAGGACGCCCCCCCCCCGCTCAACCACGCTCAAAGTGAAAAACCGTCGTCAACTATGAGATTCTGTCCGGTGATGTAGCGTGAGGCATCAGACAAAAGAAAGAGTAACGCGCCGACGACGTCACCCGGGTCGAGCATTCCTTTCGACGCACATTTCCCTTTGTAAGCATCGAGAAAGCCTGAAGGCTGTCCTGCGAGAATCCCCCCGGGACTCAGGCAATTTACTCGAATGCCCGCGCCCTTGAAATATTGAGCAAAATAGCGGGTTAAATGAATCACACCAGACTTTATCGCTGCATACTCTACGGGCATGGTCATCTCTGTCCCGGCATAGACCTCGAACCGTGGCGCCATCACCCCATAGATCGACGACATATTGACCACATTCCCACCACCTTGTGCCCGGAATGCCAGACAGAATTGCTGGGCAACAAGAAAGTAGCCCCCAAGATGCGAGTCGACGTTCTCACAGAAATCAGTATAGGTCACATCCTCGAGCTTCCGCCCGTAGTTCCGGTTCCTCGGGTACGCATTGTTGACGACTGCATCGATACGCCCGTAGCGATTAGTCACTTCCAAGATCAGTGCGGCAACCGAATCCTTGCTCGTGATATCGAGATGTGCGGCGAAAGCGCGGCCAGCGTGCGCCGGCGCCAATGAGGACACAACATGCGCTGCGGCTTTCATATCGATATCAGCCACAACGGGAATGTCCCCGCTATCAGCAATCGCGCGCACGAATCGCGACCCTATTACCCCCGCACCACCCGTAACGACTACGACCTTGCGTTCATGCCGCTCGCCGAGTACTTCTTCGCCGGTCATGACTCAGCCTTTACGTTTGGACAGTAGAATGCGATCGCCGATGAGAAGATGATCGATCCCCGAGCGCTCGAACGTGCGGACCGCATCGTCAATGGTGTCGACGATGGGTTCACCGTGCAGGTTGAAGCTGGTGTTCAGCAAGGCAGGCACACCGGCAACGCGATCAAAAGCGCTGATTAGCTCATAGTAAGCTGGCGCTTCATTCGATGAGACGAACTGAGGGCGGACAGTCCGGTCGTAGGGGTGTGTTCCCGCTTCAATCTCGGCGTGCTTTTCGGGACGCACATCAAGGCTGACAGCCATAAACGGTGACTGAAGGCGCTTCGGATTCAAAATATACTCATCGTGCCTGTCCTCAAGAATCGACAATGCGAAAGGCATCCAGAAATCGCGATTCTTGATGGCCTCGTTGATCTTCTGGACAGTTTCCCGACGACGAGGATCAGCAAGAATGCTGCGATTTCCGAGGGCTCGGGCTCCAAACTCGGCCCGCCCCCTTGCAACTGCAACGATATCGCCATCGGCGAGAAGCTCAGCAATCAGGTCGCTACTAGCGGATTCGTTTAGTACGAACCGATCCCTGAATTGGCCAAAATCAAAGGTCGGCAGCTCGTCACCTATATCGTGACCGAGATAGAGATGCCGTACAGGCTGATTTCGCTGGTGATCTGAATTCAAGTAATAGCATCCCCCGATACTGAGACTTTCATCACCGGACGACCCGCAGACGAACAGGGAATCAACCTCCTCCAACTCCGAGATCGCCTTGTTCATCTTGATGTTCATGGCAATGCCACCCCCGATGACGAAGCGGCGAATCCCGGTCAGTTGGGCAATGCTGCGTACGAGCTCACACGCAAGGTTTTCAGTGTACGTCTGCACTGCGCCCGCAATGTTGTCAAAACGATGGTCCTTCCAAGCCTCGTCCAGGTAGGCGAGGAGGTCTTTTGGCCTTTCTCCGGAGACGATACGCATGCCATCTACTTTGCAGAGCCCATCAAGGGCCTGCATCGCACGTTTCACATGTGACATCTTCGCGTAGGGAGCCAGTCCCATCACTTTGAATTCGTGCTCATCGGGCCGCATGGCAAGAAGCAGTGTCGCCATCTTGTAAATCCGGCCGATATCGTTCTGATCTGACTCAGCGATCAACGAGAACTCTCCACCGCTGACCTTCCAGACGGTCTGATTTCTCCCATCACCAAAGCCATCGAGCGTAATAACGACACAGTCCTCGTTACGAAATGGCGATCCGTAATAGGCGTAGTACGCGTGGCACGTATGATGATCGATGAACTCGATTTTTTCGGGGGAAACTCCAAGGTGACTACTCAGAAGCCGACGCTGTTCATTGCGAAAGAGTTCAGCGTCCTCCTCTGAATTGAGCATGACGTCGTCGGCAAGGTAAGAAAAGTCGTAGTACTGCTTGTCCTCATTGAACTTGTCAGCCGTTTTCAGCCACTGGAGATAGTCAATACATTTCTCTCCCTTCAGTCTCCGACGGTAGTAACGATCGCCGTAATAATCGAAATAATCACGCAAGCTGAACTGCGTTGACGTTTTCGCTTTCAGGAATACTGAACCGCCGAACGCAATTGTCGTATATGCGATACGGGAAAGATCCTGACCGGCAACTCCTTCCTTTTTAAGGCAGTACTCAATCGCCTGCCACGGATAGCCGACATAGTTCTTCTTGCGAGCGAACCGCTCTTCAAGCGCCGCGGTTACGATCTCACCATCTCGCATCAGCGCTGCGGACGCATTGTGTCCGGAATGCACTGCCAGTATTAGTTCGTTACTCATGCTTGATCCAGTATCCTGCAAAATATTTCATCCATTTAGGGTTTTCCGAGACCCTCTTCACGCTCAGCCATCAGGAACTCGACGAAACGAAAATCAAGCTCCGAATCGATATCGATCGACCGCTCTTCAGGCATTACATGCAGTCGGGTATCTGGATTGAACAGGGATTCATTGGCGAACAACGCCGGCTTCCGCCAAACGTAGATCGAGGCGTTCATGTCATAACACTTGGGCGCATCCTGACGCCTGACGATTGCGTTATGGGGTGGCTTTGACAGATGAACAATCCCGTCCTGATCGAGTTCGACGAGGTTGAAGTATGGGGATCGACGCGCCGGCATCGCTGTGATGACATTTCCCGCACCACTTCGCTCAAGCAATTCGACCGCATCGCGAATATCTTCAGGTATTCGCAATGGTGAGGTTGCGTCCAGATCGACCAGGGTTTCGAACGAGTCGCCGGTAAGCCGTTCAACCTCAGCGACGCAATGACGGATGACCGGCAACTTCGCGGCCTGGTCTGTCGCGAGTTCGTCCGGGCGCTTGACAAGAAGGTCTGCGCCACAATCCTGAGCAACTGCGAGAATCTCGTCCGAATCGCTGCTTACCGCAATCAGGTCAAACAGACCCGACACTCGTGCCTGATTAATGCTATGGGCAATAAGAGGTTTGCCAAGAAGAACCTTGAGGTTCTTCCCCTTGACTCCCTTTGAGCCTCCCCGGGCACAAATCGTACACAGTCGCTTCATCGAATGACCCACTCCCTGTTTCTGTTGGCCTGCTCGGCAGCATCAATCAGTTGCAGCGTCGCCAGACCTTCGTCGAGCGAGCATAGTGTTGCGCGCTCATCGCCAAGCATGGCCCGATGCATCGCCTCGTAGGTGAAGTCGCGCCCTACCGATAAAGTTTCAAACTGATCGCCCCAGGAAATCGTTCCGTCGATCAAGTCCGCCTCTATCGTCAGACGTTCCGTATTGACCACAATACGTCTGCGGGCAACTCTATCGAGGTAACTCACCTGAACGGAAACGACCGGACACCTGCTCATCTGCATCAGGAGTACAAACAGGTCATCGCTGTCAATTTCCAGCGCGCTAAGATGACCGCCGAGCGCCGTCACTGACCGCCAGCCACCGAAGATCCAGGCCAGATAGTCAAGTTCATGGCTCAGGTCTCGAAGTGCGCCGCCACCCTGCGCGGCACTCGCCGAATATGACTGTCGATAGTCGGATGCTGGCCGCCAATCCGGCAGGTACTGCCCCATGTAGGCCTGCACGGAGATGACTGTTTCCCCGAGGACCAATTCGCGAAGACGCTGAATGACCGGATGGAATCTTAAATTGTAGGCGACGGCGAGATGACTGAAAGGGGCGTCGATCAATGCACGACAGTGATCGAACAGGGGTTTCTCGACCAGCACCTTTCCCGCGAATCCCGCAGCGGCCATTGCCTCGATGGTTTCGTGATGCAGACTGGTCGGATTCGCCACCACAACATACTCGGGGCGATGCTCTGCCAACGCCTGCAGCAGGTCTGTATAGCAGGACGGAAAACCCAGCTCCCGCCGGCTGAGGACGGCTACGTCGCAGCAGAGTCCGCGGAGCAGCCTGGTATGTCGCTGCCCGATGGAGCCATAGCCGATGACGAGCGCTCTCACTTACCCTCCGCTCTTGGATGCGCGGCACGGGCGCGCTTCAGGTCATCGTCGCGCCCGACGTCAAGCCAAGGCTCATGCATTGGATAAACGATCGTTCGCGCAGCCTCTTCCTTGAGTCGAGCAAAAAGCGTTGGCATGTCACAGTGCTCCGCCCGCTTCAGCAATCCAAGCGCTGCAGGCTCAAGGACATAGACACCAGCATTGATATGACTTCGGGAAACAGGCTTCTCTTCGAAACCGACGATATCCACCCCTTCCGTGCGCACGACGCCGAACGGGTGTTGCCATTCATGAAGCCGAACGGCCATTGTCGCACTCGCAGCGTGGCGGCAATGGAAATCGAGCAATTCGCCATAGTGGATATCGGTCAGAACATCGCCATTGGATACAACGAACGGCAACTCAGGACGGGGGTTCAGCAAACTGATCGCACCAGCCGTTCCCAGAGGCGAGTCCTCGCGGAGATACTCGATACTGACGCCCCAGCGACTCCCATCCCCGAAGTACTCTTCGATCATGTGGCCAAGGTAGTGAATCGACAGCACAAAATGGCCGAACCCGTCGCTCTTGGCCCGCTCTATGATGTGCTCCAGCATGGGCTTGCCGCCCACGGGCAAGAGCGGCTTCGGGCAATTCTCGGTGTGCGGACGCAACCGAGTGCCCTGCCCTCCCGCCATGATCACCATCAGATTGTGCCGCCTTCTTGGGGCCATCAGTTCATCGAGCAGGTGCAGCCCCACGACACGCCTGTCTGTATCGACTACCGGCAACTGATGAACGCGATTTGCCCGCATCAATTGCAGCACGGCGTCACGCCCCAACTGCGGTGGCACGACCAGTGGGTCCTGATTGATCAGCGAATCAACCGGGCTGTCCAGGCCCAGACCACGAAGCAACCCGCGACGGATGTCACCATCGGTGAGGGTACCAATCAAGCGCTCATTGGGTGACACCACCAGTACGATCTGCGACGTCGACTCGTTCAAGCAAGTAATCGCCTGCTGCAAGCTCGCATCGCTCGCCAGCAAGGCCTTGCGCCATTGTTGTTCAGAAGGATTTGATCTGGTCATGGTTGTCAGTCTTCAGATACCCTGTTGGCGCGCATCACTGGCGCTCTCTCAGGAGTTGAAAGGCCTCAGCAGCCATGTACCCCGCGGAGGCTCCGCGCCATTCCGCCAGGGCCCGCATCGCCCGGACACTACGTGGAAAGGGAAATACGCCAAGCTCCGAGCGGTAAACACCCATGATCTCCAGCTTGCGTTCGTGATAGGGCTCAATATCCACGAAGTAATTGGGATGAAAAGCGTCTTCTCTGCACAGCCCGAACTCAGTCTCCGATACCGTTTCATAAGCAAGGACTCGCCGCACCGAAGGGTAGCGAAACCATTTCGCGCATGCAGCCACGGCATCAAACGTAACCCGATGGTCAGAATGAACATCGCCATGATGCGGAACGAAGACCTCCTCCGGCGCAAACGACTTGAATACCTCCGAGAAGGAAGACACAAGATCGCCAAGCGGGAGCGCGTCCAGACCGGCGGGAGGAAGGCCGAGATTGAACACCTCGTCGAACCCGATCATCCCAGCGACGGTCTTGATCTCGTCGTTGCGCTGCTGAATGCGGTCGATGGGCCAACCGGCCTCGGCAGTCATTCCCGTCACGATCAGCCAGCCCAGCGTGCCGCCCTCGGCCTTTCTCCGCAGCAAGGTTCCACCACACCCCAGGATCTCGTCGTCAGGATGAGGAGCGACCACGAGCGTCCTCATAGGTAGCGCCCCGCGGCAAGGTCCACACCGTTCTCCATCTCGATTATTCTAATCGCATCTACGCCGCATTTAACGACCACGCCCGGCGCTGCTGGATTGACTACAATTTTTCCAGGCTCAATATTCTTCGGCATGCCACGCACAACCTCTGACTTCCAGACTTTCACCTGCCGGCCATCAACATCGAAATGGGCGCCGACATACGGCCTGCTCAGCCCCCTTATCAGATTGTAGATGCCCTCGGCAGGCATGCGCCAATCGATCCTGCCGTCCGCAGCGCCACGCTTCCGCCAGGTGTTCGACAGAGCATCATCTTGAGACATCAAGGGGAAGTCGGGGTCTGCCAGACGCGGCACGAATTCTTCCAGTTGATTCAATGCGCATGTCGTGATCCGTTCGTACAGACTTCCCGCATCATCCTCATAATGAATCGGGACACTTCGACGGGATATCAGTGGTCCGCTGTCAGCGCCTTCATTCATGAAGAAGAAAGACGATCCAGTCTCCTCAAGCCCCAGGACCAGCGCCCAGATAATCGGGTGACGGCCGCGGTTTGCCGGCAGCAAGGCCGGATGAAATCCGACAACTCCCATTGGCGCCAACTCAAGCAACTCGCGTTTCAGCAACCGGGACCATCCGAGGCAGAAGATTACGTCCGGCCGCTTCGCACGAATCCACTCCAGCGTCTCGGCTGAGTTCACATTGCTGACATGGAGACAAGGAACCTGATTGACACGGCTGATTTCGCCCAGATCCGCATAATCCGAATTCTCGCCGGTATCGACGGACGTGCAGACACCGACCACATCTGCGCCGATGGCGAAAAGCCGCTCAAGTGCGCGCAGCGAAAAGCTGACGGTTCCGATGAATACGATTCTCATGGGACGCACACATCGAAAAATTTTTTCTTCAAGAGCCCGTCGAGAGGGACCGACTTCAGAACCTCGACTACCTTGTCGCTTACCCAGCCATCGCCATAGGGGTTGACGGCCCCCTTCAAGACCTGTGCGAACTCGTCGGAATAGAGCCTCCGGATGGCCTGTTCGATCTCGATCCTCACGGGGACACAATTAATCACACTCGCAGACTGCAAACGCCCCCGTTGTCGATCACCGATATTGATTGTTGCTTTTCGGAAGCTGGGAACCTCCGTCAGTCCACTCGACGAATTACCGATGACACCATCCACATAGGCCAGACATGACAAATATCTGCGATAACCGAGTGAGGTGAAGGCATACGCCTCGGGGTGATGCTCCACATAGTCATTGATCATCTCGATCAAGACTCTCCCGCCCGAATCGGCATTCGGCAGCGTAAAAATGAGCCGGGTGTCGTCGAGCGTCTCCAAAGCCTGAAGAAGTGCCGTCATTTGAGCCTCGGCCGTCGATTCCTCCAGGGTAACGGGGTGAAAAGTGACAAGCAGGTTGCGCTGCCCGAATCTCAAGCCCAGGGACGACTCCAGTTCGTCACGCGACATCAATTCCAGCCGCCGAATGTTCTCCACGCCCAGTCCGCCGACAAGATGGACGGAGTCCGGTTGCTCACCGAGTTGAATCACTCGATCCCGGTACTCTTGCGCGGCAACAAAGTGCAAGTGAGACATCTTTGTAATCGAGTGCCTGATCGCCTCGTCGACAAGCCCCTCCGTCGCCTCACCCCCATGGAGGTGCGCCACGGGTATTCGTGCAACCATTGCAGCCGCAACGGCTGAGAAAATCTCGTATCGATCACCCAGAACGACCATCAGATCCGGACGCAACTCGCTCAAGGCATCCGCAAACCCGATCATCCCCAAACCCATCGACTTGGCGATGCCGACGGAGGAGTCCGAGCTTGTCAGCATCTCGACTTTTCGATCTATTTCAAAGCCATCCTGCTCAATCTCACGAAACGTCAGCCCGAACTCCGGTGACAAATGCATGCCTGTGGCGATGATCTGTAACTGAAGAGACGGCTCCGCCTTGATGGCCCTCATCAACCAGTGAAGCAGTCCATATTCCGCGCGCGTACCGGTGACGACGCAAACCTTCCGCCTCATAACTCAATCAACTCATTGACGGAAAAGTCTCGTGCGGAGCGGCGACCGATGACCTCATCCCATCGCATGGGATTAAGGCCCGTGCCGGGCCGTTTGACGCCGACATTCTCAGCCGAGAATAGCTCGCCCGCGTGAATTTGCTTGACTGCCACCAGCGACTTCCGGACTACCGGGATATTCTGACTCTCCCTCAAACCGGGGCGTTTCACCCCGTCGCCCATTGCGAGTTCGATGTTCCGAATCGAACGAATCAGGTGCGCAAGCTCCTGCGGCTCGATGCTTGCCCGGTGATCAGGACCTGGCAGGCTTCGATCGAGCGTGAAGTGTTTTTCGATGACGCACGCACCGAGCGCAACGGCAGCGACCGCGACCTCGATACCTTCGGTATGGTCAGAGAAGCCAACCTCAACGCCAAACGCCTCGCGAATCGAGATCATCGCTCGGAGGTTCACTTCTGCCATCGGTACCGGATACTCGGTGTTGCAATGGAGTACCGTAATACGGTCGCGGGATGTTCCAGCCCGCTCAAGCACATCGACCGCAGACTCGATCTCACCCAGCGTCGACATTCCGGTCGACAGAATGACGTGCTTGCCAAAAGCGCCGACCTTTCGCAGGTAGGGCAGATTGGTAATTTCGCCGGACGGCACCTTGATGCGGGGCATGCCAAGGCCGTTCAGGTAATCGAGACTGTCAAGATCAAAGGCGGTGGAGAAGAACTCGATCCCTCGCTGCTGGCAGTGTCCGATCAGATCCGCATGCATTGCCGGTGACAGTTCGAGCCGACGGATCATTTCGTACTGCGACTCATCGGCCTCCGTCGCCTTGATCTGGTAGTCGGCCTTACGCGCCGAAGTCGTCACAAGACGATCTGCGCTGAAGGTCTGGAACTTCACCAAGTCTGCACCCGCTTCGGCGGCTGCATCGACAAGCGCCCGTGCCATGTTCAGATCACCGTTATGGTTCACGCCGGCCTCGGCAATGATCAGGGTTTTCAACTTATCCTCCTCTGAGGCAACTGAGTGCCGTCGGGGCAGTCTTTCAACACGACCTGTCCCATGCCAATGATGCAATTGCGCCCGATGACTACACCCTGCCTGATCAGGCTTCCGCTGCCAATGAAGCTTCCTTCGCCAATCCGGACACCGCTGTTTATTCTGGCTCCGGTTGCGATGTGGCAGTGGTCCTCGACCACGACGTCGTGTTCGATCAGCGAGAGGCTGTTCACAATGCAGTTCTCGCCCACTGACGCCGACGCGTTAATCACCGCACCGTGCAAAACGAAAGAGCCATCTCCCACGCTCGCGTGACGGGAAACGTATGCACGCGGCGAGACCATGACAGGCACGCATAGCCCATATGCCCTGAGATGCGCGAATTGAGTCATTCTCGGCACTGGCGTCTTGATCTGACCGATCACCACGATGCCAGCTGAATACTGACCGAGCAACGCCGGCAAATCATCATCCGAACCAAGCACGGGATAGCCAAGGACCTCCCTGCCAACCTCCTCGGGCAAACCAACGAGGCCAGCAACCTGGAAACGGCCCTCTTGTTCGATCACGTCAATACATGCCCTTGCGTGGCCGCCCGCCCCCAGGAGCAGAATCGTTTCCTGCGAGGACATCTCTACGCCACCTCGCGAAACAGTTGCGGACTGCTCGGCAGATTGATGATGCGTTGCTCAAGGGACTCGGCTACCGACAGATCCATTCGTGGACAAGCTGCGTAGGGCTTCAGCCGGTGCAGCAACCTCCAGACCGGACGACACTGATAGCCGGCTTCGCGAGCAGCCTCCAGAAACTCGTCACGCCGACCGCTCATCGAGGCCGACAGCTCAATCGCATTGAGCCAGTTGTTGCTCGAGCGGCCTCGCACTTCGTCGACGAACCGGAAATCCGGTGCGTCCGCAAACGCATGGGCATAAGCATCTGCCAGTCCCTTCTTTCTGCGCAGAATCTCGGGCAGACGCTCAAGCTGCGCGCAGCCCAAGGCCGCGTTGAGATTCGGCATCCGGTAGTTGAAAGCAACCTCATCGTGTACGAAATCCCATCGATGCGACGCCTTTGCAGTGGTCGTCAGATGCTTGAGACGACGCGCGACACCGGCATCGTTCGTCAACACCGCACCTCCACCGCCGGTCGTGATGATCTTGTTGCCATTGAAGCTGAGCACCCCGGCTACACCAAACGTCCCCGCACTTCGATCGCCGATCCTGGCGCCAAGCGCTTCGGCCGCGTCTTCCACAACGGGCATCCGGTAGCGGGCAGCGAGGTCGAGAAGAGGCTCGATGTCCACCGGATGACCGAAAACGTGCATCGGTACGATTGCTGCGAGCCTGCGCCCGGTATGCCTGTTGCGGAAACCGCCGCCAGCTGGTTCTGCAACCTGTCGCAGATGCTCCGCCAGGGCCGCAGGACTCATTCCATAGGTGTCGGGAGCACAATCCACGAAATGCGGAACTGCTCCACATTGAGAAACGGCATTTGCCGTCGCAACGAAACTCACCGTCGGCACCAGCACCTCATCGCCGGCGAGCACGCCCGAAACGTGTAATGCAGCATGCAATCCAGCGGTGCCATTCACCACGGCAATCGCATGTCTCGCGCCGCTCAGCTCTGCAAGCCTTGATTCGAACTCATCGACGAACTTCCCGGCGGTCGACACCCAACCTGTGTCCAGACATTCCCTGACGTAGGCCAGTTCATTCCCGGAAAAAGCGGGTTCATGCAGCGCCAGCGGCGTCTCCGTGACCCCGAGCACTGCGGTCACACGTTCGACGAAATCTTTCACGGGAGATGTCACGCTCATCATCACCCTGCGCGTCAGATGTTGTAAGTGCCGGGCTTATAGCCGGAAAGATTGGATGGATCAGAGAACCACTCGGCAGTTTCCGCAAGACCGCGACGCAAACCCTCAATGCCGCCGTACGCCGGAGACCAACCGAAGAGACTCTGCGCCTTGGCGTTATCCGCCCAAAGTCGCTCCACTTCGCTCTTTGCCGGACGCAGACGGACATCATCAGTCTCGATTTCAACCTCGACACCCATCACATCGGCAATCAGCTTGACCGTATCACCTATGGATATCTCATAGTTCGAACCGAAATTCACAACCTCGCCTACACCCTTATCACTCTGAAGCGCTGCAATGAACGCATTGACTGTGTCTGCCACATAGTTGAAATCGCGAGTGGGGTGCACAGCACCCAGCTTCAAACGTCGCATACCGCTTGCAATCTGGGCGATCACTGTTGGGATGACAGCCCGCGCAGACTGTCTTGGACCATAGGTATTGAAGGGTCTCGCGATCACCACGGGCAAGCCAAACGACGCATGGAAAGAATAGGCCAGCTGATCCGCACCAATCTTGGACGCGGAGTATGGCGACTGCCCTTGTAGCGGATGCTCTTCAGTAATCGGAACAAAACGCGCAGTCCCATAGACCTCGCTTGTCGAGGTGTGCACCACACGTGAAAGCTCCAGTTCGCGGGCAGCCTGGAGTACGTTCAAGGTGCCCTTGATATTGGTATCGACATAGGTGTCAGGGGAGTGATACGAGTACGGAATGGCGATGAGCGCAGCAAGATGCAGGACCGCATCACATCCTTTCATGGCAGTGCGAACACCGTTTGGATCGCGAATGTCGCCAGCAAAAACGTCAAGCTCGTCCCGAATCTCGGGCGCTGCATGGTCGAGCCAGCCCCACGAGTTGAACGAGTTATAAAGCACGAATGGCCGCACATTGAACCCCCGACGCACAAGGGTCTCAGTGAGGTGCGAACCGATAAAGCCATCGGCACCGGTAACAAGTATTGTCTTCAAATCAGTTCACCTGTTCATAGGGACGCGACGCGAGCCCCTCAGCATTCCGCAAAGCCCGCCACACACATCGCCCAGGTCGTCAAGTAGCAAGAAATTCAGGCGCGATCACGAGTTGCGGCGAATTGTATCAGCCGTCCACTGCCAGCATCTCGACAGGAGCGGCTACCGGACGCACACCGAAAGCCGGAGCAAATCAATGCGCCTCATCCCAGTTATCCCCCGCGCCCACCTCCACCAGCAGCGGCACGGCGAGATCGGCCACGCCGCCCATCAGCTTCGGCAGCTCGGCACGGATGACATCGAGTTCATCTGCGGGAACCTCCAGCACCAGTTCGTCATGCACTTGCAGCACCAGGCGTGACTTGAGGGTCGAGCCAGCCAGCCAGGCGTGCACCGCGATCATCGACTTCTTGATCAGGTCTGCCGCTGTGCCCTGCATCGGCGCGTTGATCGCAGCGCGCTCGGCAGCCTGCCGGCGCCCGGCCTGACTGGCGCGGATATCAGGAAGATAGAGCCGTCGGCCGAAGACGGTCTCGACGTAGCCTTTGTCCTTGGCCTCGGCCTTGATGCGCTCCATGTAATCCGCAACGCCCGGGTAGCGGGCAAAGTAGCGGTCGATCCAGGTTTGCGCGGCGGCGCGTTCGATACCGAGGTTCTTTGCCAGTCCGTGGGCGCTCATGCCGTAGATGAGGCCGAAGTTGATCACCTTCGCGTAGCGGCGCTGCTCGCTGCTGACCTCGTCGGGCGTCACGCCGAAGACCTCGGCAGCCGTCGCGCGGTGGACGTCTTCGCCCTGGGCGAAGGCTTCGAGCAGACGGGCATCCGACGACAGGTGGGCCATGATGCGCAGCTCGATCTGCGAGTAGTCGGCCGAGACAATCAGGTGATCACGCGGCGCGATGAAAGCCGCGCGGATGCGGCGCCCCTCGGCGCTGCGGATCGGAATGTTCTGCAGGTTCGGTTCCGAGCTGGCAAGGCGGCCGGTGACGGCAGTCGCCTGCGAGAAGCTGGTATGCACGCGGCCGGTTTTCGGATTGACCATCCGCGGCAGCTTGTCGGCGTAGGTGCTCTTGAGCTTGGCCAGACTGCGATGCTCGAGCAGCAGCTTGGGCAGCGGGTAGTCTTCAGCGAGCTGGGTGAGCACATCCTCGTCGGTCGAGGGCTGGCCGGTGGCAGTCTTCTTGACCACAGGCAGACCGAGCTTGCCGAACAGGATTTCACCCAGTTGCTTTGGCGAGCCCAGATTGAAGGGCTGACCGGCGAGCGCGTGCGCTTCGCCTTCGAGCACCATCAGCCTGCGGCCGAGCTCCTCGCCATGCTGAGCGAGCAGGAAGGGGTCGATGAGAACGCCCGTACGCTCCATGTCGAGCAGCACCTCAAGCGTAGGCAGCTCGATCTCCCGATACAGTGCAGCCAGTGATGGCGCAGCCTCGACCTGCGGCCACAGCTTGCGGTGCAGGCGCATGGTGATGTCGGCATCCTCGGCAGCGTATTCGATGGCACGATCGACCGCGACCTCGTCGAATCCGATCTGCTTCGCCCCCTTGCCGCATACGTCGGTGTACGGAATCGTGGTCAGGCCGAGATGACGCTTGGCCAGCGAATCCATGTCGTGCGTGCGGTCGCTCTCGAGCACATAGGATTCGAGCAGGGTGTCGTGGGTAATGCCGCCAAGGCGAATGTCGTGGTTGAGCAGCACATGCGCGTCGTACTTCAGGTTCTGCCCCACCTTGGCGTGCGCGTTCGATTCCAGCCAGGCCTTGAGCTTCTTCAGCACCTCGTCCATTGCCAGCTGATCGGGCGCATCCGCACCGCGATGGGCAAGCGGCAGGTAGGCGCCCTCGCCCTTCTCGGTGGAGAACGACATCCCGACCAGGCGCGCCGCCATCGGATCGAGGCTGGTGGTTTCGGTGTCGAAGGCCGTCAGCTCAGCCCCATTCAGCCTGACCAGCAACGCGTCGAAGGCGTCCCAGTCGAGGATGCCGACATAGCCCGCACGATGCGCGTCCGGCTCCGCCGA